>CADBMC010000106.1 GCA_902795635.1 uncultured Coriobacteriaceae bacterium
CGGAGATGTAGAGCTCGTTCGCGAGCCCCTGGTAGAGGATGGCGTTGGCGACGTGGGCCCCCACATGGCTGGCCCCGAGGATGCCGACCTTTGTCTGGTGCATTGTTTCGTGCATTGGTGCCTCCGAACGGAAACTTGCCATCTGCCCTGCATGCGCCGGATGCGTGGGCCCCTGGGCGACGGCGTCCACAGGACGGCCCGCGAATCTGAGCGCCACATGAATCGTAGCGCTCCTGCGGCATGCATGGCGCCTTATGAGCGCCGCGTCGCGCGTCCGGCCAGGCAGCGGCCCCGAGCAGCGCATAGACTTGCGTTAGGATGCCCGCATATCATGCGGCTACGCCTGCCCTTGGCATGACGAGGGCAGGCGACGCGGGCGGGCGCGTCCTACAGGACTGCAGGACGCGCCCCGCAAGACGTCGGAAGGACATGCGATGAGGCTTCTTCTCGCAGAGGACGAGCGTGAGCTCAACCGCGCGCTCGTGGCGATACTCAGCCATGCCGGCTACGAGGTGGACTCCGCCGCAGATGGCGAGGAGGCGCTCTACGAGATCGCGAACAACGACTACGACGTGATCGTCCTCGACATCATGATGCCCAAGGTGGATGGGCTTGAGGCGCTCAGGCGCCTGCGCGCCGACGGCTGCCAGACGCCCGTCCTCATGCTCACCGCGAAGTCGGAGGTGCGCGACCGCGTGGAGGGCCTCGATGCCGGCGCCAACGACTACCTCACCAAGCCCTTCGCCGCGGCGGAGCTGCTGGCGCGCCTCCGCGTGCTCACCCGCGCGAATCCCGCGCAGACATCCAACGAGCTCACGTTCGCCGACCTCACGCTCGACGTGGACGGCCGTCGCATCGCCTGCGGCGACAAGTCGTGCGACCTCACCCGACGCGAGTACCAGACCCTCGAGCTTCTCATGCGCCAGCCGGGCGACAAGGTCTCGGTGGAGCGGTTCATGCGCAAGGTATGGGGCGGGCTCACCGACGCCGAGCCCTCCGTGGTGTGGGTGAACATCTCGAACCTGCGCAAGCGCATAGCTTCGGTCGGTGCCCATGTGAGGATCTCCGCCGCGCGCAACGTGGGCTACTTCCTCGAGGAGGTGCCGGACGAGACCGGCGGCGCATCCGAGGCAGGCCTCGCCGGCTCGGGCGCCAAGGGCGAAGGCGGGAGCGTCAGATGACGGCAGAGGAGTCATCGGCCGGAGCCGGAGACGGAACACAAGCCGGCGTCGCCGGCGACGACAACGGAAATGGGGCTGCCGCCAAGCCCGGACTGCTCGAGAGGCTCGGGCTGGGCTTCCTCGTGCGGAAGGGGCTTGCGGACTCCCTGCGCCGCAAGTTCGTGGCCTACGCGATGGTGGCGGTCACGCTCGTGCTGCTGCTGATCGTGGCGACCATCAACCTCTACTTCTACAGCCACATCTGCGCGCGTGCCGACGAGCAGCTCGAGGGCATCGTCGAGAGCGACGGCTCGTTCGCGGCCCTGGTGCAGAAGCAAGGCGAGGGCGAGGCCTCCATCCTCGGGCTGGGCGACGGGCTTACCGAGGAGACCCCCTATGAGCTGCGGTTCTTCTCCGTGAAGACGGACGAGGACGGGAAGGTCGTCTCCTGCGACGTCTCGCGCATCGTGAGCTACGACACCGAGAGCGCGGTGGAGGCCGCCGCGAGGGTCGCGGGCTCCGCCAGCACGAAGGGCTTCGAGGGCGACATGCGCTACCTCATCTCGCGCGAGTCCGACGGCACCGTCATCTACGCCTTCCTGGACTGCTCCCGCGACCTCGCGATGTTCCACGTGCTCACGTGCGCGAGCTTGCTCGTGATGCTCGCTGCCCTGCTGCTCGTGTTCGTGCTCGTGGTCGTGTTCTCGAAGAGCGTCGTGCGGCCCATCTCGGAGGGCTATGCCCGCCAGCGCCGCTTCATCACCGACGCCAGCCACGACCTCAAGACGCCTCTCGCCGTGATCAGCTCCTCGGCCGATGTCATAGAGATCGAGAGCGGCTCCTCGGAGTGGGTGGATTCCATCCGGCACCAGGTGGAGCGCATGACGAGGCTCACGAACAAGCTCATGATCCTCGCGCGCATGGACGAGGGGCAGGACGCGGTCGTCCTCGAGGACATGGATCTGGCAAAGCTCGTCTCCAACGTGGCGGACGACTTCGAGCCCATGTGCATGGCGCATGGGCGCTCGCTCGCGATCGACGTCGACGACGAGGTGCCGGCACACGTGGACCCCGCCATGGTGGAGCAGATGCTCATGCTGCTTCTGGACAACGCCATCAAGTACTCCACCGAGGGCGCCGTCATCCGCGTGTCGTGCGTGCGCAGCCGCAAGGGCCATGCCACGGTCCGCATCGAGAACCCGTGCGACGACATGACGAAGGGCGAGCACCCCGAGCTCTTCGAGCGGTTCTACCGCTCCGACGAGGCGCGCTCCGAGGGGGACGGAAACGGGATAGGGCTCGCCGTGGTCAAGGCGGCCACGGAGTCCTTGGGCGGCACCGTCGCGGCGGTGAGCCCGGACGGCTCGTCCTTGAGGATAGAGATCAGGCTGTAGGGTCGGCCGTGCCCTGCGCGCCCGACTTGGCCGGCGCCACGCGGTTCACGATGACGATGCCTGCGCTCACGAGCGCGAGCGCGGCGATGGCCGTGGAGGGCCTCAGCACGCTCGTCTCGTCCAGGAGCGCCGCCGAGAGGATGACGCCGAAGACCGGGTTCATGAAGCCGAACACCGCGACGCGCGAGACGGGGTTGGCCTTGAGCGCGAGCGACCAGAGGGTGTAGGCCACGGCCGAGATGAGCGCCATGTACACGAGAAGCGCCGCGCAGGCGGCAGGGGAGGTGCCGGGCGCAGGCTCCACGCGTCCTCCTAGAAGGAGGCCGGCCGCCAGGAGCTCGAGCCCTCCCACCAGGAACTGCCATCCGCTGAGCATGACCGCGTCGTGGGCCTGCGAGAGCCGCTTGATGATGTTGGAGGACATCGCCGCTGCGACGGTGGAGAGCAGGACCATCCCCTCGCCCATGAACGTGAACGTGGCCTGCCCCGTGCCCGCCCCATCGAGCGTGACGAGCGCTACGCCGGCGAAGCCCACGACGCAGCCGAGCACCTTCTGCGCGCTGATGCGCTCGCTTCGGAACACCAGGCAGCTGAGGATCACCGTGACGAAGGCGTTCGACCCCTCGATGATCGAGCTGGTGACGCCCGACGCATGGCCGAGCCCGACGCAGAAGAGGGCATATTGGAGAACCGTCTGGAAGAGCGAGAGCTCGAGGACGGCTCCCCAGTCGCCGTGCCCGGGGACGAGCGGCCTGCGCCTGGCCACGCTCACGCCCACGATCACCAGCACGCCTGCCAGCGCGAAGCGCGAGCCCGCGAAGGCCATGATCGAGCCCGTGTCCTGCCCGCCGATCCCGAACATGCGATAGGCGATCTTGGTGCACGGGAACGCCGAGCCCCACAAAAGGCAGCTCGCCGTGCAGGCGAGCAGGAGCCCCGGCACCGTGGAAAGGGGGCTTGCCTTCTCCGTGTCGCGTTCCGTGGGGCGCATCTTGCCTCTCCCTCTCGTCCGTCGTCTGCCGTCCCTGCCGTCGCGGCGTGCCTTCCGGCTTGGCCGCCACGGCATTCTAGCGCCATGTGCCCGCCCCCATGCGAGCTCGTGCGCGCGCGAGGGGGCGAGCTTGGCTAGACTTGTCAGGGTCGCCGGGGCCGGCAGCGCAGGGCGCGCCTGGCGCAAGGCGCCCAGAGTCCGGCCAGCCGCATTCGAGGGGAGCTCGCGTGAAGAGGAACGTTCTCATGGTCGTCGTGGCCATCTGCCCGTACGTGTTCGTCGTGGCGTTCATCGCCATCGGCGTCATGTCGGCAGCAGGGCCGCTTCCCATCTCGCAGAACATCGCGAACGTCGTGCTTGCCGTGCCCATCCTGGCCGAGCTCGGCTGCTCGAGCGCCGTGAGCCGCGACGCCCGCGCCGGCGTGGGCAACGCCGATGCCGTCTCGCTTGCCGTGGCCACGGCGGCGGTGCGCGTGGCGGGGGTGCCTGCCTACACCGTCTACCTGCTCTCCTTGGGCACGCTCTCCTCTGCCGTGGGCGGGATCACCACCGACATGATCGGCGTCACGCTCCTGCTTCTGGCAGGGGCCATCCCCTCCTGGGACCTCTTGGCTGTCGGCGGCAAGTCGCTCGCCCATGACGAGGGCCTTCTCGAGGCGAAGTCCGACGACATGCTCTTCAACCTCGCGCCCTTCCCGGTGGCGGGCATGGTGGCCGCCTGCGTGTTCGCCAGCCGCATGCGCGAGCGTCGCGCGAGGCTCGCGAAGATGGGCAACCGCCGCAAGACGGACCGCAACGCCGCACGCAGGAGCGGGAAGAAGTCCAAGCGGCCCACCAAGAAGGGCGGGAGGCGCTAGCGCCATGGGCGCCATGGCGGCCGACCTCCTCAACCTCACGGGCGTCCTGCTCGTGGTGCTCGCGTCCTCGTTCGTGGCGAGCCTCGTGCCCGGCAGGGCAGTGCCCGAGGTCGTGTTCTTCGTGTTCCTCGGCGCCATCGTGGGGCCGAACTGCCTGGGCCTCGTGCACGAGACCTCGTCGCTGACGCTCATCTCACGCCTGGGACTGGGGTTCCTGTTCCTCACGGCCGGCTACGAGCTGGACCCGGCCGAGCTCATGGGCACGATGGGCAGGCATGCGACGGCATCGTGGGCGGCTTCGATGGCCATCGCGCTCGTGGTGGTCCCCTTGCTCGGGCTCGACCTGGCCGAGACGGGCTCGCTCGCCTTCGCCATCGCCCTCACCACGACGGCGTACGGCACCCTCGTCCCCATCATGCGCGACCGCGAGCTCTCCGGGACGCGGGTGGGGGAGGTCATCGAGTCCTACGGCGCCATCGGCGAGCTGTTGCCGGTCGTTGCCATGTCGGTGCTGCTCACCCCGGACCGCTCGAAGGCGGCATCCGTCGTCTACCTGCTCGTCTTCGTGGGGATCTGCCTGCTGGTGGCCTGGCAGGCCGACCGCGCCAAGCGCCTGGGCACCCGGCTCTACCGCTTCCTGAAGGCGAGCTCGGAGTCCGCCTCTCAGGTGACGGTGAGAACGACGGTCCTCCTGCTGGTGGCGCTGCTCCTTTTGGCCGAGCTCATGGAGCTCGACGCGGTGCTCGCAGCCTTCGCCGCCGGCTTCGTGCTGCGCTTCGTGACCCCCGACAACCACTCGCTGGCAGACCGCCTCCAGACGGTCTCCAACGGATTCTTCGTGCCGGTGTTCTTCGTGTGCTCGGGCCTGGGCATCAGCCTCACGGCCGTCGCCCAGGACCCGGTCCTTCTGCTGCTCTACGTGGCGCTGCTGCTGCTCGTGCGCGGCGGCGTGGTCGTGGCATCGCTCGGGATCTTCCCGGAGACGCGCGACATGCCTGCGGCCGAGAAGGTGTCCGCCTCCCTCTACTGCACGATGGCGCTGCCCCTCATCGTCGCCCTCACGGAGGCGGCGACCGATGCCGGCGCGATGTCGGGCTCCATGGCGTCGGTGCTCGTGACGGCAGGGGCGATCACCGTGCTCGTGATTCCCGTTATCACGTCGCTTCTGCGCAACGTCGTGGCGGTGCATCCCGTCGAGGCCATCCAGGAGATCCACGACAGCCCGGACGAGGCGAGGCGCATCTGGGAGCAGCACGTGCGCGAGCGGCGCGACGCCGTAAGGCGCTTCCATGAGGAGGCCGCCCGCGAGCGCGAGCAGGGCCACTGGATGAGCAGCTCCGACTACCTGGCGCGCGAGTACGACCGGCGTCGCCGGGACGCCTCGCGCCGCCACGGCAGGCATGGCCACGCGTCCGACGACGAGCCGGAAGGCGATGGCTAGCAGCGCCTAGGCGCGCCCGACCAGGCGCGAACGGCTAGGCGCGCACCTCGAGCGGCGTGTCCTCGTCGTGCTCGATGGCGAGGAGCCCGTCCACGTTGCAGCGGCACATCTCGTGCACGTCGACGGCCGTGTAGAAGGCCATGTGCGGCGACACGACCACGTTGGGGAACGACTCGAGGACGGCGCGGTCACGGTCGGCCACGATGTCGCGGCTGCGGTCGTAGTAGCACAGCTCGATCTCGCCCTCGAGGGTGTCGAGCCCGGCCCCGCCGAGGTGCCCGCTCTCGAGCGCGTCGATGAGGGCCTGCTGGTCCACGAGCGCGCCGCGCGCGCAGTTCACGAGGATCGCGCCCTCGCGCATGCGGGCGAGCTGGGGCGCGCCGATCATGTGGTGGTTGGCCTCGTTGGCCGGCGCATGGAGGGTGATGGCGTCGGAGCGCTCGAGCAGCTCGTCGAGGGAGACGTAGGTGGCGATGCCGTCGAGCTCGGGGGAGGGGTAGGGGTCGTAGGCGAGCAGCTCGCAGCCGAAGCCGGAGAGGTGCCTGGCCACCGTGCGGCCGATCCTTCCGGTGCCCACGATGCCCACGGTGGACCTGGAGATGTCGCCGCCGATCTTGCCCTCGAGCCCATAGTCCTGCACGGAGGCGAGCGAGAGCACGAGCCTGGCCTTGCGCATGACCATGAGCATCAGCATGATGGCGTAGTCGGCCACGCCCTCGGGCGGGTAGGCGGCGTGCACGCAGCGGATGCCATAGTCGGCCGCCGCCCCGAGGTCGATGTGGTCGAAGCCGATGCTCCTGGTAGCGACGCCTCGCACCCCTGCCTCGGCCCACTGGCCGAGCAGCTCGCGGTCGAGCGGGGTGGTGATCACGGACACCGCGTCGTGGCCCTCGACGAGACCGACGTCGTCGAGCGAGGGCGGCTCCGAGGTCCAGTCGAACTCGAACCCGCGGTCCTCGGCGAGCCTCTCGAAGCAGGGGAGCTCGTCGAAGTCCCTCATCGAATACACGAAAAGCCTCATAGGGGCCCCTTTCCGCATCTGCCTTCCGGCGTCCTGCGCTGGCGTCGCCTCAGGGCGGTCCGGCCTTCGGTCCGCGACGATTCTCGCGCATGAGGCGAGCCTGCTCGCCTTCGCGCGCGCTCTTGTAACACGTCGGTGCCCATGCTGGCCGTCGCCTCGGGCGTCGAGGGACACGGAGCCGACGGCATGGCCGCGAGACCTAAGTCAACCATGCTCATATTTTCTGCCGATTGAGACTAGAGATGCTCGTGGCGGGTAGAACTATTCGCGTAAGAGATGGCAACGTTGGCGCCTTGCGGCCAGGGAAGGCCCAGCACCGTAGGCGGTCGCGCCCAGGCGCAGGAGGGAACGCGATGAAGCAGTTCAAGACGGAGAGCAAGAAGCTCCTCGACCTCATGATCAACTCGATCTACACCAACAAGGAGATCTTCCTGCGAGAGCTCATCTCCAACGCCTCCGACGCCCTCGACAAGATCAGCTTCGAGAGCCTCACGCATCCCGAGATGGGCATCGACCCCGACTCGCTCGCGATTACGCTGTCCTTCGACCGCGACGCGCGCACCGTCACCGTCTCCGACAACGGCATCGGCATGAGCGCCGAGGAGCTCGACCGCAACCTCGGCACCATCGCCCATTCCGGCTCCGAGCAGTACAAGGAGGCCAACGCCGAGCACCAGGGCGACGAGCTCGACATCATCGGCCAGTTTGGCGTTGGGTTCTACTCCTCGTTCATGGTCGCCGACGACGTTCGCGTGGTGAGCCGCGCGTATGGGGCGGACGAGGCCAACGTGTGGGAGTCCGACGGCGTGAAGGGCTACACCGTGAGCCCCGCCGGCCCGGGCGAGCGCGACGGCGCCGACGACCACGGCACCGACGTCATCCTGCACCTGCGCCCCTCCACCGACGAGGACGAGACCGACCGCTTCCTCAGCGAGGCCGGCCTGCGCGACCTGGTGGAGCGCTACTCCAACTACGTGCGCCATCCCATCAAGATGATGGTCACGAAGAGCCGCCAGAAGCCCAAGCCCGCCGACGCCGGCGACGACTACAAGCCCGAGTACGAGACCTACCAGGAGCTCGACACCATCAACTCCATGACGCCCATCTGGAAGAAGCGCCGCTCCGAGGTCTCCGACGAGGACTACGCCGAGTTCTACAAGTCCACCTTCCACGACTGGGCCGACCCCGAGCGCACGATCAGCTTCCACGCCGAGGGCGCGCTCAGCTACGACGCCCTGCTCTTCATCCCGAGCCAGGCCCCGTTCGACCTGTACAGCAAGGACTACGAGAAGGGCCTCGCGTTGTACTCCTCCAACGTCATGATCCAGGAGAAGTGCGCCGACCTCGTGCCCGACTACTACAACTTCGTGCGCGGCGTCGTGGACAGCCCCGACATCACGCTCAACATCTCGCGCGAGACCCTGCAGCACGACTCGCAGCTGCGCTCGATCGCCCGCCGCGTGGAGAGCAAGGTCACCAGCGAGCTCGAGGACATGCGCGACAACGACCGCGAGGCCTACGAGCGCTTCTTCGCCAACTTCGGGCGCGGCATCAAGTTCGGCATCTACAGCTCCTATGGCACCAAGGCCGACGAGCTGGGCGACCTGCTGCTGTTCTGGAGCGCCAAGCAGGGAAAGAACGTGACCCTCAAGGAGTACGTGGACGCGATGCCGGAGGGTCAGGACAAGATCTTCTACGTGGGCGGCGTGGACCGCGACGTCCTCGCGCGTTCGCCCAAGGTGGCCTCGGCGCTCGACCACGGCTACGACGTGCTTCTGTGCACGCAGGACGTGGACGAGTTCATGTTCCAGTTCATGCGGAGCTACCACGTGGACGAGGTCGAGGCCGAGGGAGACGAGCCGGCGAAGCCCGCGCGCGACATCGAGCTCGCCAACGTGACGAGCGCCGACCTCGACCTTGCCACCGACGAGGAGAAGGAGGCCGCCAAGAAGGCGGCGGACGACAACAAGGAGCTGCTCTCCGCCGTGAAGGACGCGCTCGACGGCAAGGTCGACGACGTGCGCACCGCCGCCGGCATGGGCGACGTACCCGCCACCGTGGCCACCGAGGGCCCCATCTCGCTCGAGATGGAGCGCGTGGCCCAGCAGGGCCCGGACGCGGACCAGATGCCGCACGCCCGTCGCGTGCTCCAGCTCAACGGAGAGCACCCCGTGTTCGCCAAGCTCGTCGCCGCCAAGGAGGCCGGCGACACGGACAGGCTCGCGCTCTACGCCTCGATCCTCTACGACCAGGCGCTCCTTGTGGAGGGCATGCCGCTCGCAGACCCGGTCGCCTTCGCGCGAAATGTGACGAAGCTCATGTAGCCCGAAGCGGCCCGGAGGGCCGTGCTCGGGATTCGGATGTTGGCCTAAGGAGGTCATCATGGACTGGAAGGACCAGATGGAGAAGAACGTGAGGACGTTCGTCCCGCTCGGCTACGTGACGGCGGTGCTTCTCCTCATCGTGGGCGTGATCATGTTCGTCAACCCGCTGGGCTCGATGTCGGCGCTGCTGTGGTGC
This sequence comes from uncultured Coriobacteriaceae bacterium, assembly GCA_902795635.1. Lineage (GTDB taxonomy): Bacteria > Actinomycetota > Coriobacteriia > Coriobacteriales > Atopobiaceae > CADBMC01. The sequence continues at coordinate 9,385 of CADBMC010000106.1, forward strand.
CTGGTGGCGGGGCTGTTCCTCGCGGGCTGCTTCCGCATCTCGCACTACGCGCAGGCGCCCCTGTGGCTGCGCCAGGGCTTCGGCCCCGTGATGGGCACGATCGACATCGTGTGCTCCATCATGCTCGGCATTGCCGCGGGCCAGAACCCCGACGCCACCGACGCCGTGTTCGCGGTCATGGTGAGCATGCTGCTCGGGTTCTACCTCATGATCGCCGGCATCAACTCGATCGCGGGCTCCTCTGCCGTGCGCAGGATCGGCGGCAGCAGCGGCTGGCTCGTTGCCGCGGGCGTCATAGACATCATCGCGTCCATCGGCCTGCTCGCGGTGCCCGCCGTGGGAGCGTACTTCCTCGTGTTCGCCATCGGGATCGGCTGCATCGCCGGCAGCATCAACCTCTTCGCCGCCACGACCGACATCAAGAACCGCGCGAAGGCCTTCCGCGACTACTCCAACAAGGACGGCAGCCCGTTCGACCCGAACGATGATTCCTTCACGACTTGGTGGCTCGGCTGAGCAAGATTCTTGCGGATTGGGTAAGAGAGGGCCGATAGAGACGGATCCCCGGCGCGGGCGCGAAGCCTGCGCCGGGGCGGCGAAGGGAAGGCAATGGCCCAGTTCATCAAAGCGCCTCGCAAGCAGGTGAAGATCGTTCTGCTCACGGGATACCTCGGCGCCGGGAAGACGACGCTGCTCAACCACATCCTGGCCAACGACGAGGGCATCCGCGCCGCCGTCATCGTGAACGACATCGGCGAGGTCAACGTGGACGCGGGCCTCATCCAGAACGGCGGGCTCTCGCAGACCGACGACCTGATTCCCCTCACGAACGGCTGCATCTGCTGCACGCTCTCCAACGACCTCGCCCAGCAGCTCGACCGACTCGCGAACTCCGGCGACTTCGACTACATCATCATCGAGGCCTCCGGCATCTGCGAGCCCATCCCCATCGCCTACACGATCTCGGCCTTCTGCGACCAGTCGCGCTACCAAGGCGGCGCCCCGCTCGATTTGGACAACATCGTGGCCGTGGTGGACTGCAAGCGCATGTACGACGAGTTCAAGGGAGGCCAGGCGCTGCTCGCGGACGACATCGACGAGGACGACGTGGAGAGCCTCATCATCCAGCAGCTCGAGTTCTGCACGACCGTCGTGCTCAACAAGTGCGACCTCGTGACCCCCGAGCAGGTGGACGAGCTCAAGGCCATCATCCGCAGCCTGCAGAAGGACGCCGTGATCGTGGAGGCCACGAAGGGCGACGTGGACCTGGGCGAGGTGCTCAACACCGGTCGCTTCGACTTCGACCGCGCCTACAACTCCGCGGCCTGGCTGGACGCCATGGCGCACCCCGAGGAGCACGAGGACCCCGAGGTGCTCGAGTACGGCATCCAGACCTTCGTCTACACGCGCCGCAAGCCCTTCGACGTGAACGCCTTCTCCGACTTCGTCCAGCAGTGGCCCGACAACGTGATCCGCGTGAAGGGCATGCTCTGGGCGGCCCAGGACCCGGACATGTGCTACGTGTTCGAGCAGGCCGGACGCCAGGCGGGCCTCACGGAGAGCGGCCTGTTCATAGCCACCGCACCCGAGGACGAGCGGCGCCAGCTTCTGGCCGACAACCCCGAGATCGCCGCGGACTGGGACCCGGAGCTGGGCGACCGCGAAACGAAGCTCTGCTTCATCGGCCGCGGCATGGACCGCGACGCCATCGAGGCCGGGCTGGACGCCTGCCTCACCGACTACGTGCCGACGCCCGCCGAGGCATAGCGGGCGTGCTTCGGGCCTAGGCGAGCAGCGCCGCCATGTGGGACACGACGCCCGCGCAGTGGCGCGCCGCCTTGGCCTCGAAGAGGGGATAGAGCATCTTGGCCGAGCCATCTGCCTTGTCGGAGATGGCTCGCACCACCACGTAGGGCACCTGGTTCACCCAGGCGGCCTGCGCTATGGCAGCGCCCTCCATCTCGCAGCAGCTCGCGCCGAACGTCTCGGAGATGCGGCGCTTCTCCGCCTCGCTGCTCACGAACGCCTCGCCGCTGGCCACGCGGCCCTCCACGGCGCGGACCTCCGGCGCCGCCTCGGAGGCCGCCCTGAGAGCGAGGCCCACGAGCTCGCGGTCGGCCGGGAAGGAGACGGTGCCGAGCTGCGGAACCTCGCCGGGCTCGTAGCCCCAGATGGTGGCGTTTACGTCGTGGTGCACGCAGTCGCGCGACACCACGAGGTCGCCGATGTCGAGCGCCGGGTCCAAGGAGCCGGCGACGCCGGTGTTCACGATGTGCGTGACGCCGAAGCGGTCGATGAGCAGCTGCACGCAGAGGGCGGCGTTCACCTTGGCGATGCCGCTCCTCACCACGACGACGGGGCAGCCCTTGAGGGTGCCCTCCCAGAGCTCGAGGCGGGCCGCCTCATGGCGCCTCGCGCCCTCGAGCCTCCTCCTGATGCTGTCCACCTCGACCTCCATGGCCCCTATGATGCCGAGCCTCATGCGTCCCCCTTCCGGGCGTATCCCTTCTCGATCTCGCGTATGCGCTGGTAGAGCCACTCGTTGGTGGGGACGAGGATGCCGTGCGCTCGTGCGCGGCGGCACACCTCGCCCGCGAACTCGTCCAGCTCAGTGGGCCTTCCGGCGATGCGGTCCTGCGCCATCGACGGCATGCCGTCGGGCGCGAGCTGCCCCATGCTCTCGGCAAGCTCGGTGAGGCTCCCCTCGGGCACGTCGACCCCCTCGGCGGCCGCGACGACGCGCGTCTCGCGCATCGCGGCGACGAGGCAGCGGAACTGCTCGCCCGTGCGGTCGGAGAGGACCTCGCCATAGGTGGAGCCGAAGGCGCAGCACGTCTGGTTGATGCCGTCGTTGAGCATGAGCTTGGTCCACATGCGGCACACGATGTCGTCGGAGTGCTCGTAGGGGATGCCTGCCGCGGCGAGGACCTGCTCCGCGCGCGCCGCCATGTCGGGGCTGGTGTGCGGCAGGGCGCCCACGATGAGCCTGCCGTGCTTGGTGAAGGTGAGCTCGGCCCCGAAGCGCATCGCGTCCATGCCCTGGGCCACGCAGCCCACGACGCGCCCCTCCCCGTAGCGCTTGGCGATGACGCCCTCACTGCGGATGCCGTTCAGAAGCGAGATGATGGGCGTGTCGGGCGTGAGAACGCTTTCCAGAATCGGGAGGGCGCCCTCGAGCGCGAGCGACTTCACGGCGACGATCGCGAGGTCGGCGGGCCGTGCGTCGGCGGGCCCCACCGTCTTGAAGGCGCGCTCCTGGCCGTTCACGCGGTACGTCTCGTGCGCATGGCGCGCCAGGCGCCCCTCGTCCATCACGAACTCGACCGAGTCCGGCCCGAGCCGCCTCACGCAGAACTCGGCCTGGAGCAGCCCGAGCGCGCCCTTGCCGATTATGGCCACATGCGGGCGCGTCGCGTCCGCGCCTGCCGTGCCCTTGCCGTCCGTCTCCATGGGGCATCCCTTCGTCCGCCGCGGGAATCACGGCTATTCTAGGGGAGCTGGCACCCATCTCGACGAGGCGTTCATGGGGAGGAAACGGCCATGGCCCGAGGCGGCATACGCAGGCTCATTCGGCGCGCGCGTGCGCGCATCGCGCTCGACAGGCGCACGTTCGTCCTGTACATGGTGCTGAGGGCGCTCGTGCTGCTCACCCTCATACGCTGCGTGGTGACGGCGCGCTGGGAGGGCGTGGCCATATGCGTGCTCTCGCTCGTCCTGTTCCTCGTGCCTGCGCTTCTGGAGGAGGGCGCGCGGCTGGACATCCCGCCGCTCTTCCAGGCGATCATCTACACGTTCATCTACGCGGCCGAGATCCTGGGCGAGATCGAGCACTACTACGAGCTCGTCCCCGGGTGGGACACGGTGCTGCACACGATCAACGGCTTCCTGTGCGCGGCGGTGGGCTTCTCCCTCGTCGACCTGCTCAACCGCTCCAGCAAGAAGCTGAACCTGTCGCCGGTCTACGTGACGCTCGTCGCCTTCTGCTTCTCGATGACGATCGGCGTGCTCTGGGAGTTCCTGGAGTTCGGCATCGACTCGTTCTTCGGCATGGACATGCAGAAGGACACGCTCGTCACCTCCATATCGTCGGTGGCGCTCGACCCGACGAACCAGGGCGTGCGCGTGCACGTGGACGGCATCACCCGCACCCTCGTGGAGACCTCATCGGGTGCCACCACCGTGATAGACGGGGGCTACCTGGACATCGGCCTCATCGACACGATGAAGGACCTGCTGGTGAACTTCGTGGGAGCCGTGGCGTTCTCCGCCATCGGCTACGGGCACCTCGTGCGGCACGACGGCTTCGGCTGGACCGAGGGGCTGCACGTCCGCCCCACGACCGATGACGCCTATGCGAAGGAGCAGGAGACCATTGAGCGCATGGCGCCCTCGCGGCGATCGCGATGCGCTCGGCAGGGCAAGGCGGCCGAGGAACCCGTCCTTCCCGACGATGCGGGGGCCCAGGGCACGAGCGATGCCGGCGCCTGAGCCCCTCCGCATGCGCGAGGCATTCGCCTAGCGCTGCAGGCGACCGTCCGCCTTCGTCTGGAAGCGCCCCGCAGCCACGACGAATCGCTCGTGCGTTCCCTCGGCGACCTTGCCCGCATCGTCGGTCACTACGAACGCGAACACCAGGCGCCTGCCGTCCGCCTCGACGAGCTCCGTCTCGCAGCTCGCGTGCCCGCCGACCGGCGTGGGCGCCACATGGTCGAGCTCGATCCTCGTGCCCACCGTCGTCTCGCCGGGGTCGAGCATGGGAGCGACGCTCGTCCATGCGGCCTTCTCGACGAGCGCGGCGACCGCCGGCGTCGCGAGCACCTCCAGCTCGCCCGAGCCCATGGCGCGCGCCGTATGCGCGCCCTCCACGACGAGCGACTGCGACCCCTTCGTGCCTATGACCATCTCGCGCACGGCATCCTCCTTCTGCCATCTGCGGGGCGATGCCCCGCGCATCTCGCACAGGAAGCCTACCATTGTGTCGGGCGGGGTGGGACCCGCCACGGGGGCCGCATGCAGCCTCGCTCGGCCCCCTTGGGGGAATGGAGGAGACCATGCGCAAGACGAGGAAGTTCGAGGGCAAACGGCACACCTACGACACCGAGACGGCGAACCTCCTGGGGCAGAGGAGCTTCAGCTACTACGGCGACCCTGCCGGCTATGAGGAGCAGCTCTTCCAGACGAAGGCAGGCCTCTACTTCATCTACGGCCAGGGCGGCACGACCTCGCCCTATGCCGAAGGGGAGGACATCACGCCGCTCTCGGAGGCCAAGGCCCAGGCATGGCTGAAGGAGCAGCCGGAGGGCGAGAGGGCGTAGCGAAGACAAGGCCCGAACCACCAGGCCCGCCTCGTGGCATGCGCCATGGGGCGGGCCTTCGCATGCCGTCGCATGCCCTCGGCAGGCCGCGGTCGCCGGATATTTGTTATGCATTGTCATTTTCGCGTGGGGCGGCGCCGTTGCCCAAGCTATAATCTAGGGAGCATCTGCATCGCATGTCGTGCCCGCATGCGCGCATCGCGTGCGGGCGTCATCGAAGGAGGAGCCATGGTCGACCAGTTCGTGTTCGATTTCCCCGTCAAGGTCCTCTTCGGGCCGGGCCAGCTGCAGCATCTGCATGAGCAGAAGCTTCCCGGCAAGAAGGCCCTCATCGCCATCTCCGGCGGCGGCTCCATGAAGCGCCATGGCCAGCTCGACGCCCTCGTGGCCGAGCTCGACGCGGCGGGCGTCGAGCACGTGCTGTTCGAGGGGCTGCGCCCGAATCCCACCAACGACGCGGTTGATGCCGGCGCCAAGCTCGCCCTCGACGAGGGCTGCGACTTCGTCGTCGCGCTCGGCGGCGGCTCCACGATGGACTGCTCCAAGATCATCTGCAAGGTCGCCACGAACGGTGGCGTGTGCTGGGACTACGCCTTCACCCCGACCTCCGGCGGCAAGCAGTTCACCAAGCCGGGCCTGCCCCTCGTGTGCGTGACGACGAGCGCCGGCACGGGCTCCGAGGTCGACGTGTGGTCCGTCATCACCAACACCGAGACGCAGGAGAAGTCGGCCATGATGGGCGACTTCCCGGTGCTCTCGGTGGTCGACTGCGACCTCATGATGAGCGTGCCGCCCACCTTCACGGCCTACCAGGGCATGGACGCGTTCTTCCACGCGGCCGAGACCATCATCAACAAGAACGCGCACCACATGAGCGACGCCTTCGCCATGAAGACGGTCGAGCTCGTGGCCAAGTATCTGCCGCGCGCCGTCGCCGACGGTTCCGACAAGGAGGCCCGCAACGCCATGGCCGTGGCCAACACGCTCGCCGGCTACTACATGATGTGCACCTCCGAGCACACGCTCGAGCACGCCATCGGCTCGCTGCACGACCTGCCGCACGGCGCCGGCCTCATCATGATCAGCCATGCCTACTACGACTTCTTCGCCCAGCGCGAGGCCTGCGAGGAGCGCATGGTCGCCATGGCCAAGGCCATGGGCGCCGAGGACGCGAAGTGCGGCAAGGACTTCGTGGCCGCGCTCGACCGCCTCATCGCCGACGTGAAGTGCGACGGCCTCAAGATGAGCGACTTCGGCATCAAGCAGGAGGAGTTCCCCGCAATCGTGAAGAAGTACCACGAGGTGATCGGCGGCAACGTGAAGGCCAACCCGCTCGACCTCACCGACGAGGACCTCATGGGCATGCTCGAGGCGTCCTGGCGCTAGGATGCTGTCGTAGCGACAACTGGTTGGTCCCGATCCGGCCCGCGCGATGCGGGCCGGATTCGGTAAGCGGGAAAGGGGAGAGATGGCAGGCAATCCCATACGGCTCGTCCTCTCGGATATCGACGGTACCATCCTGCCGAAGGGGCAGAGGGTCGTCTCCGATCGCATCATGGCGTCCATGCGCGCCTGCATCGAGGCGGGGGTGCACGTGGGCCCGGCCTCGGGACGCAACCTCAACGGGGTGCTGCCGGCCTTCGGCGGCTCGCGCGAGCTCTGCGCCACGGCCATGGTGACCAACGGCATGCAGGTCTACATCGACGGCGAGCTCGTGCACGAGATGCACCTGGACCCCTCGCAGCTCGAGGAGGTCGTCCGCTTCTGCGAGCGCCACGAGGGCTGCGGGCTCATCTGCTTCGTGGGGCCGCGCGTGAAGGTGGTACGTGGCACGCTGGAGGGGCTGCTCGCGAGCTTCCCGAGCTATGGCGACATCGCCGACGTCACCGGCGAGCTGCCGAGCGAGCCCGTGGTGAAGGCGAACGTGTTCACCCCCACCGACCCGGCCGAGACGGCGGGGCTCTTCGAGGCGATCAAGCGCGAGGTGCCCGGCATGGACTACTCCATGCCCATGGCAGGCTTCCTCAACATGACGCCGAAGGGATGGAACAAGGGCGCTGCGATCGACGTCATGTGCGAGAGGCTCGGCATCGGGCTCGACGAGGTGTGCGTGTTCGGCGACGCCAACAACGACGTCGAGATGCTCTCGCACGTGCCCTGCTCGGTAGCCGTGGGCAACGCCTCCGAAGACGCCAAGGCGGCAGCGGCGCACGTGATCGGCAGGTGCGAGGACGACGCCGTGGCAGACGTCCTGGACGTCATCGCGACCGGAGCCGTGCCGTTCGCCTAGAGGAAGGACTGGCGCGCGTCCCGGCGCGCGTGGCCTCGACTAGAGGAGCATCGCGAGGGTGCCGGCGACCGTGAGGGCAAGGCCCACGGCCTGCCGGCGCCCGATCCTCTCGTGCAGGAAGGCGGCCGAGAAGGCCACGGCCACGAGCACCGAGAGCTTGTCGATGGGCACGACCACGCTGGCGGGGCCGTCCTGCATCGCCGCCCAGTAGCACAGCCAGCTCGCGCCCGTGGCCAGGCCCGAGACGGCGATCCATCCGCGCTCGGAGCGAGGCGACGCGGCCATGAGCGGCCCCTTGCCGCGCAGCCCCACGACCACCCATGCCATGACGAGCACGACCGTGGTGCGGATGGCGGTGCCCAGGTTGGAGGGCACGCCCTCGATGCCCGCCTTGCCCAGGATCGCGGTGAGGCTTGCGAACACGGCGGATGCGAGCGCGAAGGGCACCCAGTCCGTGCCCGCGGCCACGTCCGCCGCACCTGCATCGCCCTTGTCCTTGAGCGCCATGAGGACGGTGCCTCCCGCGATGAGCACGATGCCCAGAGCTCCCCAGCCGTCGATGGGCTCGGAGAAGAGCACGAGCGCGAGCAGCATGGTGAGCACGACGGAGAGCTTGTCGACCACGACGACCCGGCTCACCGGCCCCAAGGCGAGCGCCTTGAAGTAGCACAGCCAGCTTGCGCCGGTGGCGAGGCCGGACAGCACGAGGAACAGCCAGCTCGCCGGCGCGACGCGCCCGATGGCGGCGACGTCACCCGTTATGGCCGCCATGAGCCAGGCGAACGCCAGGACGACGCAGGTCCTGAGGGCGGTCGCCACGTCGGAATCGGTCTCGCGGATCCCGAGCTTGGCGGTGATGGACGTGAGCCCCGCAAAGAGCGCGGATCCGAATGCCTGGGCCAGCCACATGCCGATGTCCCCCCGACGTCGCCTTCCATGCCTCATGCGGCTCCCATGCTAGCCCTTGCGCATAAGGCATGCGCGCTCGTCCGGCGCCGGGGCGCCTCTTCGGCCGGCTGCCCCCGGATATACTCATGGCAGATGTCCGCGCCCGCATGGCATCGGTCCCTCGCGAGGGTGCCGCTGGTGCGCCGAGGGCGTCCGCAGGCGGAGGGCGAGGCGATGGGAGAGGGCATGCGAGAGCAAGGGCAGGACGTGCGGTTCGCGACGATCGGGAGCTCGGCCATAGCCGAGCGCTTCCTGGACGCGCTCGCGGCGATCGACGGCGCGAGCTACGTGGCGGCCTATTCGCGCGACATAGAGCGCGCCTGCGGCTTCGGCGCGCGGTTCGGGGCGCGGCTCGCCTTCGACAGCCTCGACGACCTGGCTTCCTGCGACGAGGTGGACGCCGTCTACGTAGCGTCGCCCAACGCCCTGCATGCGCCGCAGGCGAGGCTTCTTGCCAGCGCCGGAAAGCATGTGCTCGTGGAGAAGAGCTTCGCCTCCAACGAGGCCGAGGCGGAAGGCGTCTTCGCCGCGGCGGAGGCGGCGGGCGTGGTGTGCCTCGAGGCCATGCGCAACCTCCATACGCCGGGCTTCCGCACGATCGAACGGCTGATGCCGGACGTGGGCGAGGTCTCGCAGGCGACGTTCCGCTTCGGCAAGATCACCTCGCGCATACGCCGGCTCGAGGCGCACGAGCGCGTGAGCCAGTTCGACCCGATGCTCTCGGAGGGCGCGCTCATGGACATGGGCGTCTACGTGGTGGAGCCCGCGGTGCGGCTCTTCGGCCGCCCGGACGCGGTCGCGGCGCGTGCCCTCACGCGGCAGGTGGGCTGGGAGGTCGACCGTGGCTGCGAGGCCATCGACCTCTCCGGTGCCATGCTTCTCGCATACGGCGGCGCCATCGTGGACCTCAACTACAGCAAGATCGCCGACGACCTGCTTCCCTCGCAGGTGGCGGGACGTGCGGGCAGCATCTCGTGGGCGGAGATGGGAGCCCCGGGAGACGTCGTCCTCCACAGGTGGAACGACCGCCCCATGATCTATGGCAGCGTGGCCGCAGGCTCGCGCGAGGTCATCGCCTCCGAGACCCCCAAGAACGACATGGCGTGCGAGCTGGGGCTCTTTGTCTCGGCCGTGCGCGGCGAGGAGGAGGCGCTCGCTCGCGTCGCCGAGATGCGCGAGGTGACGCTCGGCTCGCTTGCCGTCATGGACGAGGCGCGCCGCCAGATCGGCGTGAGGTTCCCGGCAGACGGCGCCTGCTAGGCGCTTCGGCCGCCCCGGACGTGCGTCGCCCATGTTCCCCGTGCTTCGGCATGCGATCTTGCGGCCGTGCTGCCTGCGACGCTTTAGTGTGCTAGAGTGTCTTGCGTCCTGAGGCGAGCCGCCGGCGCGCCCACGAGTCGAAGGGGAACGATTCATCATGAGGCTGACCACCACGAACGTCACGCGCCGCTCCGCCATCACGATGCTCGGGGGCGCGGCCATGCTCGGGCTCGCCGCGTGCGGCTCCACGTCGGGAGGGTCCTCCTCCGCCGGCTCCGACGCCGCCACCACCGAGTCCGCCTCGTCCGACCAGCTCGAGCCCACCTCCGGCATGGACTTCGTGGTGGGCTTCGACCAGGAGTACCCGCCCTACGGCTACGTGGGCGACGACGGAGAGTACACGGGCTTCGACCTCGACCTCGCGCAGCGCGTCTGCGAGATCCAGGGCTGGAACTACCAGCCCAACCCCATCGACTGGGACGCCAAGGACGGCGAACTCAACGGCGGGTCCATCACCTGCATCTGGAACGGCTTCACCGTGGAGGGCCGCGAGAACGACTACACCTTCTCCGACCCCTACATGCTGAACGCGCAGGTAATCGTCGTGAAGGCGGACTCCGGCATCAAGAGCTTCGGCGACCTGGCCGGCAAGACCGTGATCACCCAGGCCGACTCCGCCGCCCTCGAGGTGCTCCAGGGCGACCAGGCAGACCTCGCCGCCACCTTCGCGAGCCTCGACACGCGCGCCGACTACAACACGGCGTTCATGGAGCTCGAGAGCGGTGCCGTGGACGCCGTGGCCTGCGACCTCTCCATCGCCGCCTATCAGCTCGCGCAGAAGCCCGACACCTACGTGCAGCTCGACGACGAGCTCTCCAGCGAGCACTACGCGGTGGGCTTCAAGAAGGGCAACACCGACCTCGCCAAGGCGGTCACCGACACCCTCAAGCAGATGGATTCGGACGGCGAGGTGGAGAAGCTCTGCGAGAAGTACTCCGACCAGGGCATCTCCTACTCCAACTGGTGCCTGGGCAAGTAGCCTGGCGCACATCGCCTAGCACGCACGATCGAGGGGAGGCCTCCTGCCGTGACGATTCAGACGATGCTCTCGATGCTGTTCGGGGGCTTCCAGACGTCGCTTGCCATCTTCGCGCTCACGTTGGTGGGGGCGCTTCCCCTCGGCGTGCTTGTCGCGCTCGCGCGCCAGAGCAGGATCAAGCCGCTCGCCTGGCTCATGCGCATCTACATATCCATAATGCGCGGCACGCCGCTGATGCTGCAGATGTTCGCCATCTACTTCGCCCCGTACTACGTGTTCGGCATCCAGCTGAACCCGGGCTCCAAGTGGACGGCGGTCGTCGTGGCGTTCATCATCAACTACGCCGCCTACTTCGCCGAGATCTACCGCTCGGGCATCCAGTCGATCCCGCGCGGGCAATACGAGGCGGCCGAGGTGCTCGGCTACACGGGCTCGCAGACCTTCGTGCGCATCGTGCTGCCGCAGGTGGTGAAGCGCATCCTGCCTGCCATGGGCAACGAGGTCATCACCCTCATCAAGGACACGTCGCTCGCGTTCTCCATCGGCGTGGCCGAGATGTTCTCCACGGCGCGCGCCATCGTGGCCTCGCAGGTGACGATGCTGCCGTTCCTGTTCGCGGCGGGCATCTACTGGGTCTCGAACTTCGTGATCGAGTCGCTCCTGGCCGCCCTCGAGCACCGGCTCGACTACTACCACGAGTGAGGAAGGGGAGCACATGAGAGCGAACGCTGCGCAGCAGGCCGGCCCGGCGGACGCGGCCGCGAAGGGGCAGGGCGCTGCGGACGGCCTGCCCGTCGTGAGCCTGTGCCATGTGCGCAAGTCCTTCGGCGAGGTGCCCGTGCTGCGCGACATCACCCTTGAGGTGCAGCGCGGCGAGGTGGTGGCCATCATCGGCGCCTCCGGCGGAGGCAAGTCCACGCTTCTGAGGTGCGCCACCCTGCTGGAGCGCATGGATGCGGGCAGCCTCTCCTACGCGGGCCTCGAGGTGGCACGCGACGAGGGCGGAAGGGCCGCCTATGCGGACAAGGCGACCGTCCGCGAGGCGCGTTCCCGCTTCGGCCTCGTGTTCCAGGGCTACAACCTCTTCCCGCACTGGGACGTGATGCGAAACATCTGCGACGCCCCCGAGACGGTGCAGGGCAGGCCGAAGGAGGAGGCAGAGGCCGAGGCGCGCGAGCTCGTGCGTCGCATGGGGCTCGAGGGCTGCGAGCGCAAGGTCCCCTGCGAGCTGTCCGGCGGCCAGCAGCAGCGCGTCTCCATCGCCCGCGCGCTGGCCATGCATCCCGACGTCCTCTACTTCGACGAGCCCACCTCCGCTCTCGATCCTCAGCTCACCTCCGAGGTGCTGAAGGTCATCCGCGGGCTTGCCGAGGAGCACATGACCATGGTCATCGTCACGCACGAGATGGCGTTCGCGCGCGACGTGGCCGACCGCGTGGTCTTCATGGACGAGGGCCGCATCGTGGAGGAGGGCACCCCCGAGCAGGTGCTCGTCCATCCCACGCAGGAACGCACGCGCGCCTTCCTCGCGCACGGGAAGGACTAGCCCAAGCCGATCTCCTGGCCTGGGCCAGCCGAATCGCGCGATGGCGCATGCGAGTGCCGGCGCGTCTCACATCCCGAGCTTGTGGAGCAGCTGGAGGCGGTTGCCGGTGCCGGTCTTGGCGTAGATGCTCTCTATGTGCTTGCAGACGGTGTTCGTGCTGAGGCACAGGGCGTCCGCTATGTCCTTGTTCGAATATCCCGCCTCGATGAGGCGGACGCGTTGCGGTAGACGACCTCCTTCTCGGCGGTGAGCACGAAGAACGCCTCGTCCATCCTGTCGGGCACCGTGCGCAGGGGACTGGCGTCGATGGGCAGCTTGTCGGCCGGCAGGAAGGAGGGCAGCGAGCCGGCGTCCTCCTCATGGAGTAGGCACGGCAGCTCCTGCGCGCGAGGCACGCCCGCATATCGCGTGGCGGGCGAGATGGCCCTCCGCGCGCTAGCCGAGCAGGCGCCACACCTCGCGGACGTCGTCGATGACCCAGGTGGGCACGAACTCGGTCGTTGCCAGGTCGTCGAGCGTGGCCTCGCCGGAGAGCACGCAGACCGTGTCCACGCCGGCGTTGCGCCCGGATGCTATGTCGGTGTAGAGGCGGTCGCCCACGACCACCGTCTCGGCCGCCGTGGCACCGAACTTCTCGCGGACAATGTCGATCATGTCGGGCTCGGGCTTGCCGATGAAGTGCGGGTACTTGCCCGTGGCGTTCCTGAGCGCTATGGCCATCGAGCCGCAGTCCGGCTCGAAGCCGTACTCGGTGGGGCACACCAGGTCGGGGTTGCAGCCGAGATAGGCGACGTCGTGGTTGAGCATGCGGCAGGTGGAACGGAGCTTCTCGGTGGTGAGCTCGGTGTCGAAGCCTATGAGCACGACCGTGGCCGTGGGGTCCTCCTCGGCGGTGTCGTCGATGCCTAGCCGTGCGAGCTCGGAGACGAGCGAGCGGGTCCCCTGCACGTACACGCGCTCGCCGGGGTGGTGCTCCTTGAGGTAGCGTGCCGTGGCCTCCACGCTCGTGAAGAAGTCCTCGGGCGTTGCCTCTATGCCCATGCGGCCCACCTTGGCCACGTAGTCGCCGACGTTCTTGGACGAGTTGTTCGTGATGAAGACGGAGCGCCCGCCCCGCTCGCGGATGCGCGCCAGCAGGTCGAGCGTCCCGTCGAAGACGCGCTCGCCCTCGTAGATGGTGCCGTCCATGTCGAAGAGCCAGAGCCTCTTGCCGAGAAGCGCCGAGCAGTCGCGGCCGAAGTGGTCGAGCAGGTCGTGCGTGGGCATCGATGCCTCCTTGTCCTTTCGCGTCCTCGCCTATGCCTGCGTAGCGCCGACGCGTGCCACGGTCTTGGTCGCCTGTGCCCGGCCCGCCTCGCAGCACGACCTCAGGTCGCCGCCGTCGAGCAGGGTCGAGATGAAGCCCGCCACGAAGTTGTCGCCGGCGCCCGTCGTGTCCACCACGTCCACGGGAAGGGCGGGGAGGGCGAACGAGCCCTGCTCGCCGTCGGCCCACACGCCGTCGGCCCCGCACTTCACGACCACGTTGCGCACGCCCTTGCCGCGCAGCCAGCGCGCCGCCTCGCGGACGTCGTCGCAGCCGGTGTAGAGGATCGCCTCGCGGTCGTTGGGGAAGATGTAGTCCAGAAGCGGCAGCACGTCCCCTATCTCTTCGAAGGAGAGGCGGCGGAAGTTGGGCGACTTGGTGTCCGCGCACACGACCGAGCCCTGCTCGTGGGCCGCCGAGACGAGCCGGCGTATGGCCGCCGGATCGGAGAGCGGGGCCCTCCCGAGGCTCGCGAGGCTCACGACGCGCGCCCCGGCGATCGTGTCGGCGGAAGGCTCGTAGCCCTCGAGCATGGCGGCGTCCGAGCTGACGGCGGTGCGGTCGGCGTCGGTGCGCAAAAGGAGCGGCGCCACGGGCGTCGTGAGGGAGCCGGAGACGGTCGCCTGCGAGACGTCGATGCCGAGCGAGCGCGCCTTGGCCAGGATCGCCTCGCCGGCGAGGTCGTCCCCGAGCCCGCACACGAGCCTCGTCGCACGCCCGAGCCCGGCGAGCACGAAGGCCTCGTTGCAGGCGTCGCCGCCGGTGGAGAGGCGGACCTCCCTGGCCGTGCAGTAGCGGTCGTTACCCAGGTCGCCCTCGACGCCCTGCGATATGCAGTCCAGAACGGCCTGTCCCACGCAGGCGACCTCGCACGTCTTGCCAGCCATTGCCTCTCCCCTCGTTCGCGTCGCGGAGCGAACCGCAGCCTGTCTCGAACCTTTCGGAAAAGTATAGGGCTCGTGATATCGGGCGGGCGACGCGCAAGGGCGGTTCCGGCGAGGCGCGTCAGAGGCTACCATGCTCACCTATGGCGCAAGCGGGAGGCGGCACGGCATCTCATGGGAGGGAGAGGCGATGGCGAAGGCGCGCTCACAGGAGGTCGTTCGCGGCAGCAACCTCGAGAAGGCGCTTTCCCTGGGCATCGGGGCCGGCCCGTGGTCGAGCCGGCGCATTCCCGAGGCGGGCATCCCCTCCCTGCGCTTCTCCGACGGCCCCTGCGGCCTCAGGCTCGAGGGCGACAAGGCGCCCGGAGCCGTGGGCGCCAAGCCGCCCGTCGCCTATCCCACCCCCTCGCTTCTTGCCTCCACCTGGGACCCTGCGCTTGCCCGCAGGATGGGGGAGGCCCTGGGCGAGGAGGCTCGCGCCTGGGGGGTCGACGTCGTGCTCGGCCCCGGCACGAACCTCGTGAGGAGCCCGCTCGGCGGGCGCACCTTCGAGTGCCTTTCCGAGGACCCGCTGCTCGCAGGCACCATGGCCTCGTCCTTCGTGGCGGGCGTCCAGCTCACCGGGACCTCCGCCTGCCTCAAGCACCTCGCGGCCAACTCGCAGGAGACGCGTCGCACCTCCTACGACGCCCGCATCGACGAGCGGACGCTCCACGAGCTCGATCTCAGGCCCTTCGAGATGGCCGTGCGCCGCGCGCATCCCGACTGCGTCATGGCCGCATACAACCGCCTGAACGGCACCTATTGCTCGGACTCCGTCGCGCTGCTCTACGACACGCTGCGGCGCGACTGGGGCTTCGAGGGGGTCGTCGTGAGCGACTGGGGCGGCACGCACGACCGCGCCGAGGCCTATCGGGCGGGCTGCGACCTCTCGATGCCGGGGCCCTCCCCGCGTCTCTCCGCCCAGGCGCGCCAGGCCGTCGAGTCCGGCAGGCTCGACGTGGGCTACGTACGCGCCTCCGCGGCCCGCGTGGCCGCCCTCGCGTGCTCGCATATGGGCTCCCATGCCGCAGAGAAGACGCCCGCCCCGTGCCCCGACCCCCATGCGACGGCGCTCCAGGTCGCGCTGGAGGGCCAGGTGCTCCTCAAGAACGACGGGCTGCTCCCGCTCGATGCCGGGACGAAGGTGGCGCTCGTGGGCCCCTTCGCCGCCCATCCCCGCCTGCAGGGCCAGGGCTCCTCGCGCGTGGACGCCCCTGGCGCGCCCTCGCTCGCCGACCTCGCGCCGGGATGGCGCCATGCGCGCGGCTGCAACGCGAACGGCATCGCCGCCAAGGCCCAGCTCGAGCAAGCGGCCAAGGCCGCTGCCGAGGCGGACGCGTGCGTGGTGGTCGTGGGGACGCTCGAGGGCGAGGAGGCCGAGGGCGCGGACCGGAAGGGACTCGCCCTTGCCCCCGGCTTCGACGAGCTCGTGCGCACGGTGGCCGCCGCCAACCCGCGCACCTGCGTGGTCGTGCAGTCCGGGGCGCCGGTCGCCCTGCCCTGGGAGGACGAGGTGGCGGCCGTGCTCTGGGCGGGGCTTGGCGGCGAGGCCTCGAGCCAGGCCACGCTCGAGCTCCTCACGGGCGCGCAATCGCCCTCGGGCAGGCTCGCCGTGAGCTGGCCGGCGGCGGACGAGGACATCCCCTGCGCGGCGAGCTGGGCTCCGGAGGGCGACGAGGTGCGCTACGAGGAGGGCCTCCTCGTGGGATACCGCTCCTTCTCGACGACCGGAACGCCCGTGCTGCATCCCTTCGGCCATGGGCTCACCTACACGAGCTTCTCCTACGCCGACATCGAGGCCGACGAGGACGGCGTGAGCTTCCATCTGCTCAACGAGGGCGACCGGGCGGGCACGGAGGTCTCGCAGGCCTACCTGGTGCCGCCCGAGGACGGTCCCTTCCGGCCCCGCCTCGAGCTCGCGGGCTTCGCCAGGACCACGCTCGAGGCCCATGAGCTGCGCAAGGTGGTGATCCGCTTCGACGAGCATGCCTTCGACGTGTGGCAGGGCGGATGGCGCCGCCAGGCCGGCGAGTACCGGGTCGTGGTGGGGAGGTCTGCCGAGGACGCGGCGCTCGTAGCCGTGGTCGCCGTGGGAGGGGAGCAGCTCGAGGCGGTGCCCGCCCAGACCGCCCGGCCCGAACAGCCCTCCCGGGCCGCCGGGCAGGGCCCGGAGGCTGCCTCGCAAGACGACGGGGCACAGCCGCCCGCCTTCGACGAGACGTCCTCGCTCACGGACATGGCGCGCCGTTCGCGCCTCGCCCGCCTCGTCCGCTCGGTGGTGCTCAAAGGCGCGCTCAGGAACGTCGGCGGCGCGTCCGACCCCAGGGCGGTGCTCCCCATCGCCGCGAGCGTGGACGCCGCCGTGTTCGTGCTGGAGAACACGAGCGCGGGAAGGCTTCCGGGATGGCTGGCGCGCATGTGCGTGCGCTCCGCCAACCGGGGCGCACGGCGCCGCTAGAACATGTTGCGCAGCGAGAACTCCGCCTGGACGGTCTTGAGCATGAGGTCCACGTCCTCCAGGCCCAGGTGGCGCTCGGACTCGCCCTTGGCGAGCGTCCCGCGACGCCGCGCCCAGTTCTCGAGCGCGTTCGGGCGCTGGTCTCGCGGGACCGCGCGGCCGTCGACGTCGATGCGCCGGCAGATGTCGCGCGTGTCCACGACGCGGATCCTTCCCGCCTTGCGTGCCTCGGCATAGCCCGGCAGGTGCAGCCGCAGCCAGGAGTCCTCGAAGGCCGCGTTGTGCGCGAGGTAGGGGTAGGACGTGAGGACCTTCAGCAGGGCCTTGTGCACGCGCGTCGCCTGGCGGAAGGGCGTCTTGCCGTCGAGCATGTCGTAGGTGATGTGGTGGATGCGCTCCAGGGGCACGCCCCGCTCACGGTAGATGTCGGGGATGCCGAAGTAGGCCGCATGGGCGTTGGAGGGCTCGGCGTCCGGCGTGAGGCGCATGAACTCGAAGCCCAGGTTGATGATGTATCCGCGGTCGGGGTAGCGGCCGGTCGTCTCGAGGTCTATGCCCACGACGACGCCTGACACCTTCGCCTCCACGTAGGCTATCCCGAGGTCGCGCAGGTCGCTTCCGGCGGTGCGGCGCACCTGCGCGGGCTTGCGGTGCTGGAGGGCGGCGACGCCGCGCACGAGCACGTCGGGCGCGAGCGAGCGCTCGAGGCTCTGGTCGCCCACGCGCTCGAGCGCCTCGGGCCCGATGCGGTCGCAGAGCGTGCGGTTGCGGTCGGCCAAGGCGATTATCTGGGAGAAGGGGACGGGCTCCTCGCCCTTGGGCGCCTTCTCCCAGGCGTCGAGCAGGGTGGCGATGGCGTCCTCGTTCTGGGAGCGCTCCGCCATGCGCGAGGCATCGTCGTCGATGAGGCTCGGGAGCGTCATGGCCCCCGCAAGCTCGCGTGCGCGCGAGAGTTCCATGGGGCTATGCGTCCCGCCTGTCGGCAGCGTGGCTGCCCACGAGGTAGGCGACGCTCACGCCGGCGACGATGAGGGCCGAGAGCACGCCGGCGGAGAAGAGCGCCGAGGCGGCCGGGCTGTGGTAGACGGGCTCCTCGGCCGCATGCGCGGGGGCCTTGCGAGGCTCGGGGTAGAGGCCCGTCTCCAGGATGCACTTGAGGTAGGCGTCGTCTCGCCTCATGAGGTCGAGCATCTCGCGGCTGAAGCGCCTTGGGCCGGCGAGCACGTCGTATGCGAGGAAGTTCACGAGCCTTCCTGCCCCGGCATCGCTCACGCCGAAGTCCTCGGCGTAGGTGATGCGGCAGGAGCCTTCGTCGAGCGCCGTTCCAATGAAGTGCGTGGACGAGATGCCGCCGTCGTATTCCACCTGGATGTGGAAGCCGCGGGAGTTGTGCCCGCGGGTGACGATCGTGCCGAGCATCTCGTAGCGATATCCGCCCAGCCGCGTCACGTAGCGGATGCGCGAGCCGAGCCCCATGTCGCCGTCGAGCATCTCGAACGCCTCATGGTCGGGGTTCCACAAGACGAACTGGTTGGGCATGTCCTCGAAGAACTCCCATGCGCGCTCGACGGGAACCTCGATGTCGATGGTGTCCACAAGTCGCGACATAGCGTCTCACCTGCCTTCGCGACCATCCTACCAGAGGCCCGGCCGCCCGTTCGCCATGGTCGCCTAGTCGCTCACGTCGAGGTCGAGCGTGATCCATATGGAGTAGCCCGGGAAGGCCTCGCGCATGTCCTCGGTGAGGTGCTGGCGGATGCCCTCGCGGTCCGCGTCGAAGGTCACGACGCAGTCCATGCGCATGTAGCGGCGCCCCACGTCCACGTAGAACCCATGCATCTGGACCACCTCGGGATGCCCCTCGAGGATCTCGCGCGCCTTGCTCTCGGCCTCGGCCGCCGCGTCGTCGTGCGTGTTGTGGGAGTAGATGCCCACCGCGGCGATGACCACCTTGCAGTTCGTCTCCTTGAGCACGCGGGACTCTATCGCGCGGGTGAGGACGTCGATCTGCGATGCCGTCATCGTGTCCACGACCTCCACGTGGAGGCTCCCCACGAGAAGCTCCGGCCCGTATGCGTGCAGGAACAGGTCGTACACGCCAAGCACGCCGTCCACCCCGCGCGCGATGGACTTCACCTGCGCGGAGAGCTCGGGGGTGATGCGCTGCCCGAGCATGTCGGACACGGCGCCCGAGATCATCTCGATGCCGGCCTTCACGATGAAGGCCGAGATGGCGATGCCCACCCACGCCTCGAGGCTCACGCCGGAGGCGATGTAGACGAGCGCCGCGGCGAGCACCGAGGCGGAGAGCACCGCGTCGAAGCGCGCGTCGGAGCCGGAGGCGACCAGCGTGTCGGAGCCCGCCTCCTTGCCCTTCCTGGTCACATAGGAGGAGAGCAGGAGCTTGGCCGCGACGGCGACGGCGATGATCGCGAGCGAGAGCACGTCGTAGGATGCGGGCTCGGGCCAGATGACCTTGCGGACCGACTCCACGAGCGAGCTCACGCCGGCGTAGAGGATGATGAGCGCGATGACGGTGGTGGTGAGGTACTCGACCCTGCCGTGGCCGAAGGGATGGTTTCGGTCGGCGGGCTTGGCGGCAAGCCTCGTGCCCACGATCGTGATCACGCTCGATAGGGCGTCGGAGAGGTTGTTCACGGCGTCGAGGATGACGGCGATCGAGTTGGAGGCGAGGCCCACGGCCGCCTTGAAGGCCGCGAGCGCCACGTTCGCCGCGATGCCCACGACGCTCGCGCGGACGATCGTCCTCTGCCTGTCCGACGTTTCCCCTGCCCGGCTTTCCACGTCGGGCGTCGTGGCCTGTGCCATGAGAGCCTCCATTCGGGGCCTCTTGCCCCATGGGCATTCCCGAGGATCCCCCCGGCGGAGATTGCCCTAGTTGAACTTGACGAACCTGTTGGCGAGCCGGTAGCCGCCGAGGGTGATGGCACGCCCCGCGTCGCCCGGGAGGTTGCAGAACTGCCCCACGATCCCCAGCCGGCATCGGCGCCAGAGGCGCGGGTCGTAGTCGTGCAGCTCGTCCCAGAGCCTCGCGAGGTCGTCCATGGCGTCCGGGCGCTCGGAGAGACGGGAGAAGATGGAGCAGATGGCCATCATGAGGACGAAGAAGTTCACCATGTAGCTGCGCAGCTCCACGCTCGGGATATCGTGGTAGAGGTGGTAGCAGCGCATCATCACGCGGGTTATGCGGAGCTGCTGGTCCACGCGGCTCGCCATGACGCGCTCGTTGACCGACTGGTCCTCGCGCCCGATGAAGTAGTGGTACATGTCCACGGGCACGTAGTAGATGAGATGGCAGTGGGGAAGCGGCTGCCAGGCGTAGATGTTGTCCACGTAGAACGTGTGCGCGGGCAGCGGGACGTCGCATTCGCGCAGCATCTTCGTGCGGTAGGTGAGCGAGTGCATGAGCAAGTTGTTGCTCATGAAGAAGTGGCCTATCTCGCCCCAGGTGAACGGCCGGTCCTCCGGGAGGATGTGGGTGTAGCCAACCGAGTGGGTGTCGCCCTCGTTTGCGTGGTCGTACACGTAGCGCGTCACGAAGAGGTCGACGAGCTCCTCGCGGGCCACCATCCGGCGGATCGCGTCGAGGAACTCGGCCAGGGCGTCGCCGTCCAGCCAGTCGTCGGAGTCGACGACCTTGTAGTAGAGGCCGTCGGCGGCGGCGAGTCCCGCGAGCACGGCCATGCCATGCCCGCCGTTCTCCTGGTGCACGGCCTTCACGAGCGTGGGATGGCGCTCGGCCCACCAGTCGGCCTTCTCGGCCGTCTCGTCCTTGTCGGAGCCGTCATCCACGATGACGACCTGCACGTCGTCGGCATAGCCCGACCCCTCGAGGATCGAGGTTATGCAGCGGTCCATGTAGCCTGCCGAGTTGTAGCAGGGGATGCCGAAGGTGATGATCTTGTCTGCCACGATCGCTCGTCTCGTCTCGCGCCGGTAGTGCGGCGGGCCGGAGGCATGCGCCCCCGGGCCTATTCCCACAGGTAAGGGTCCTTCTGCATGATAGCGCCTCTAATCCGCTGCCAGCCGCCTAGCGCGGCTCGTTGCCGGAACGAAACGTCATCATCATCTCGTTCGTGAGGCTTATGTCGTCGGGCTGGCCCATCACCTCGTCGCGGCTGAACCAGCGGGCCTCGCGCAGCTCCTTCGGGTCGCGGTGGATCTCGGTGGGCCCCACCACGTCGCAGTAGAAGCCGGCCAGGATGTCGCTCGCGATCCCCCAGGGCTGGCTCTTGTAGTAGCGGATGTTGCCCACCTCGAGGCCCACCTCCTCGTGGACCTCGCGCGCGACCGTCTGCTCCAGCGTCTCGCCGATCTCGGTGAAGCCTGCGACCAGCGCGTAGGAGGAGAGGGGCCGGTCGGCGTACTTCGTCATGATGATGCGGTCCGCCCCGTCGGTGACGCCCACGATGACGGCAGGTTGCACCTTGGGGTAGATCCTGCGGCCGCAGCCGGGGCACACGATGGCGCGCTCGTCTTCCGCGAGCTCGGTGGCATGCCCGCACCTCCCGCAGTACAGGTTGTGGCGATACCACCTGAGGAGCTGGTAGGCGGTGTAGGCGGCGAAGTAGAGCTCCTGTGGGCAGCGCAGCTCGCGCCTCAGGGCCCGCAGGGGCACATGCTCGCAGCCGGCCACCTCCAGCGCGTCGTCGCGCGATCCCCAGTACTGCTCGTCGTCTATGGCGAAGAGGCGCACCAGGTCGCATCCCTCGCCCGCCTCGCCGACGCGCGGGAGCTCCGGCCCGTCGGGGCCCATGCGCACGAGCAGGGAGTCGTGGACGAAGTGGCACAGCCAGTCGCCCTCCTGCGGGACGGCGTCGGCGACGAACTCGTTGAAGAGGTGGTGGGGCTCGATGTCCTGGATCATTGCTAGAGGGTCTCCTAATCTCGTGGCAGCTTGGAGAGCGCTGCCTCGTCTGCGATGATGGTGAGGCTCGGATGGAGCCTGAGCGCGGAGGCGGGCACGGCGGGCACGATGGGTCCCGCGAGCGCCGCGGCGATGCCCTGCGCCTTTGCCTCGCCGCTGGCGAGTAGCAGCAGGGAACGCGACCTCATGATCGAGCCGATCCCCATGGTGTACGCCTTGCGCGGCACCTCGTCCTCGCTCGCGAAGAAGCGGCTGTTGGCCCGAATGGTCTCGGGGGTGAGGGCGACGACGTGCGTCACGTCCTCGAAGGCATCCGACGGCTCGTTGAAGCCCACGTGCCCGTTCCCGCCGATCCCGAGCACCTGCAGGGTGGGATAGCCCGCCTCTGCGAGGGCGCGCTCGAAGGAGCGGCATTCGGCCTCGGGGTCGGTGGCCATGCCGTCGGGGATGCGCCAGCGGGAGGCGTCCATGCCGGCGGGGCCCACCAGGCGCTCGCGCATGAAGCGGGCGAACGACTGCTCGTGGTCGGCGGGAAGGCCGACGTACTCGTCGAGGTTGAAGGCAGTGACGTGCGAGAGGTCGAGCGACCCTTGGTCGTGGGCGCGAACGAGGCGCTCGTAGAGCCCCTCGACGGTCGACCCCGTCGCCAGTCCCAGCACCGCGTTCGGCGTCGATGCGACGTGGTCCTCGACGACCCTTGCCGCGAGCGCGATCATCTCGTCGTAGTCCCTGGCGCGGATGACCCTCATCCTCATATGCCCTCCCCGGGTCGCATGGCAGTGCGTCCGCTCTGGGCCTTCCGCGACGGGCGGGCGGCCCTCCCCACGAACGCTGCTACCATCTTAGCCAAGGCCTTGTGGCAAGGCCTCCGGAGACGGGGCCTGTCGGACGTGCTTTGGCCGCTTTGCCTCGGGGCCCTCTGGACTTGCAGGGAAGGGAGTGGTCGTCATGCCGGAGAGGCATGGGGATGCCGGGCGCGTGGCGCCCGTCCTGCCGTGGGCGCTGGGCGCCGCCGGCGTGGTGGCCGGCATGTTGGGGCTCATCGCGCCCCGCGTGGACGCCGAGGTGGACCGCTCCTGGGAGGACCTCGCGCGCTACCGGTATGCGCACCGCGGCCTGCATGATCTCGCCCTGGGCATCCCCGAGAACTCGCTCTCGGCCTTCCGGCGCGCCCGCGAGCTGGGCTTCGGCTCCGAGCTCGACGTGCACCTC
>CADBMC010000107.1 GCA_902795635.1 uncultured Coriobacteriaceae bacterium
ACTCACGGACATTTGCGGCAAGCGGATGCGCGAGAATAGTCGGAGGGAGACGAGTTTGCACGCGCCCTCAGGCGCGGAGGATGGGAGCTGCCGACGATGCCCGACATCCGCGAAGACCTTTCACAGCCATCTGCCAGCCCCGAGCCGGGCGCGGCCATGCCGCCGGCAATGGGTGCGCAAGCGCCAGGCGACGCCATGCCGCCTGTCGCGACGCCGGCTCAGCCGGGCGTCCTGGATGCGTACGCCCGGGGGGACGAGACCTACGTGGTCCCCGACCTCGAGGTGATAAGCGCCGACCAGGCGGGCTACGAGGCTCCCCCTGCAGATGACGAGGGCTCCTCGGCGCTCTCCCGCGTGGGCGGGGCCCTCTCCTCCGCGGGCAGCGCCACCTCCCAGAACTTCATGCAGGGCTTCGCCGCCATGCGCGATGTGGCACGCGCGTCGAAGGAGCATGCGAACGCGAAGTCCGAGCTCTCGGCCATGCGCCGCTCGATTGCCGAGCAGGACGAGGTGCTCGCCCACCGTCACGAGATCGAGCGCGACTACGACACGATAATCGCCGAGCAGACCTCGGCGCGAAATGCCGCCCAGACCTCCTACGATGAGGCGCAGAGGCGCATCGACCAGCTCAACTCCGAGCACGACAGCCTCGAGGCGGAGCTCGAGCGCATGCGCGCCGAGCATGCGGAGCAGATCCGCCCCTACAAGAACGTCATGGATTCCACCAAGGGGCGAGCAGATGACACCGGCAAGGCCCTCTCCGAGGCGAGGCGCTCCGTGAGAAGCGCCGAATCGCAGGTAAACGATGCCGTCGCCCGTCGTGAGCAGCGCATCGCGAGCGCCAATCGCGCGGTTGACAACGCGCAGTCGCGCCTGGAGAAGCTCAGCTCCGAGCTGCGGGCGCTCTCGGCCGACCCCGCCGCCAGCGAGAACGCGCTCGCGGAGCTCAGGAGCACCGTCGCCGACGAGCAGGCCCACCTCGAGGCCGCCCGCGCAGACGTCGGCGCCGTCACCGAGGATGCGCAGCGCGTGGTGGCCGAGGCGCAATCGCAGCTCGCGGCCCACAAGGCGACCCTCGAGCAGGCCGACGCGGCAAGTGCCGCCGCCAAGGAGGAGGCCGCCGCGCGCAAGGAGGAGCACGACCGGCTTCACGACCAGCACGAGGCCGACGAGGCGCGCCTCGAGAGTTCCATCCTCGAGCGCGAGACCGGCATCCGCGACGCCACCAAGGCGCAGGAGCACGCCAACGAGCTCATCGACCAGGCGCAGGCCCTCATCGACGAGGCGAACGAGATCCACTCAACGCCCGACGTCACCGCCGCGCTCGAGTCCGAGCTGGCCAGCGACCGCATCGAGCTCGAGAACCTCGAGCGCCATGTGGCCGACCTCGCCGAGCGCTCGCGCGAGCTCAAGCAGAGCACGCGCACCGCGCGCATCGTCTTCGTGGCCGTCATCATCGCGGCGGTGCTGCTGATCGCCCTCATCGTGTGGTTCATCTTCTTCAGGCGCTAACGCCCGCCCGAATGAGTCAGTAGGGACGTAGCCAATTGACTCATAAGTTTAGTCTTATGAGTCAATTGGCTACGTCCCTACTGACTCATTCCGCAGGTAGGAGACGTGTCTGGTTCTAGAGGATGAGCATGGCGTCGCCGAAGCTCAGCATGCGATAGCGCTCGCGTATGGCCTCCTCGTAGGCCCCCATGATCTGGTCGCGCGTGGCGAAGGCCGACACCAGCATCATGAGCGTCGAGCGCGGCACGTGGAAATTCGTGATCATCGCGTCTACGACGTGAAACTCGCTGCCCGGCATCAGGAAGAGGTCGGTCGTGGCACTCTCCTGCGCCTTGAGCTCGCCCCCTCCCGCAACCCACGCGCTCTCGAGCGAGCGCACGCTCGTCGTGCCCACCGCAATGACGCGCCCGCCGGCCGCGCGGCAGGCAGCAATCGCATCAACCGTCTCCTGGGGCACGTGGTAGCGCTCCGTGTGCATGGCGTGCTGGGTAGGGTCGTCCTCGGTGACGAGCCTGAAGGTGTCGATCCCCACCTCGAGCTCCACCGTTGCCCAGCCGATTCCCGCATCGGCCAGGCGCCCCATGAGCTCCGGCGTGAAGTGCAGGCCGGCCGTGGGAGCCGCCGCGCTGCCGAGCTCGCGGGAGTAGACCGTCTGATAGCGCTCGGAGTCCTGGAGCTCCGCCTTGATATAG
>CADBMC010000108.1 GCA_902795635.1 uncultured Coriobacteriaceae bacterium
CCCCGCGGGAGACGGCGCCCTCGGCGCACACGACGATGGCGAAGCGGCCGCCCACCTTCTCGCGGCGCTCGATGGCGGCGACCACGTTGTCCATCTCGTAGGGAATCTCCGGGATCAGGATCACGTCCGCGCCGCCGGCAACGCCTGCGTACAGCGGGATCCAGCCCACCTTGTGGCCCATGATCTCGATCACGAACACGCGGCCGTGCGAGCTCGCGGTGGTGTGGATGTCGTCGATGCAGCGGGTGGCGACGTCCACCGCGCTCGGGAAGCCGAAGGTCATGTCGGTTCCCCAGGTGTCGTTGTCGATGGTCTTGGGCAGGGCGATCACGTCGAGGCCCTCCTGCGCCAGGCGGTTGGCCGTCTTGGTGGAGCCGTTGCCGCCCAGCATGAAGAGGCAGTCGAGCTTGTGCCTCTTGTAGTTGGCCTTCATGGCCGCGACCTTGTTCACGCCGTCGGCCTCGGGGATGTCGATGCGCTTGAAGGGAGTGCGGCTGGAACCCAGGATGGTGCCGCCGATGGTGAGGATGCCGGAGAAGTCGTCCCAGCTCATCATCCGATATCGGTCATAGATGAGGCCCTGGTAGCCATCCTCGAAGCCGAAGATCTCGACGCTGTCGTCGGTCTGGTTGTAGACGGTCTTGACGATGGCGCGCATCGTGGCGTTGAGCGCCTGGCAGTCTCCGCCGCTGGTGAGAAGTCCTATCCGTACCATGGTGCCTCCCAAGGGCCCGTAGGGCGTGACATATGCGGCAGCCGCAGCCGAGCTTGCGCCTTCGTCTCACGGCCGTCTCACGGCTGTCGTATAGTGTATCGCCCGGCAAGCAGCATGGCGCCAGCACATAGTGGCCGCTTCGGCCGCTAGTCCCTCCTGCCGCGACGGTCGATTCCCTCCTGCTCGTAGTAGCGGCGCTTGTCCGCATACATCTCGAGCTCGGCGCGCTTCACCAGCTCGTTCACGTCGGGGATGGGCACCTCGCTTCGAGAGGCCCCGAACGAGACGTGGCACGACTGCCTCTCCGTGAGGCGGCGCGCGTGCTCCACCTTGAGCCTGAGCTCCTTCTCGTCGATGTCGCAGGCGAGCACGACGAACTCGTCGCCGCCTATCCGATAGACGTCATCCGCGCCGAACGCCGTCTTGAGAGCGGCGCTCACGCACTTCAGCATCTCGTCGCCGTTGGCGTGGCCCGCCTTCTCGTTGAGCTCGTGAAGGCCGTTCAGGTCGGCGAAGATGCAGGATAGCGAGAGCTTGCACCGGGTGGGGTACTCGAGCAGCGCCCGCTCGTAGGAGTTGCGGCTCTTGACGCCCGTGAGCAGGTCCTTCCTGCCCAGCTCGGCAAGCTGCAGCTGCGCGTACTCGTTCCTCAGCTTGATGCCGATCAGGTACGAGTTGATGGCCATGCTCACGATGGCGAACAGGCACGAGTTGATGATGTCGTCCGCGATCAGATTGGGGCTGTCGAACGCCAGGGCCATGCACACGAAGAAGGCCGTGTGGATGACGATGCATACGTTGATGTGTCTCCTGCGGTCCGTGAACAGCAGGGGGGAGGCGAGGACGAACGCGGGGAAGGCGGTCGCGATTTGGCCTGTGCTGAAGACGGTCCCCAGCACCGTCGCGTAGGCCAAAAACATGCTGATCATGAGATACGTGAGGAACCTCACGGCCTTCCAGTCGTCCGCCCTCACATGGCGCGTGACCGCATATACGACCAGCGAGCTCACGATCATGATCTCGTAGAGCGGACGCGAAAGTGTCAGCTTCAGGCTCAGAGGCGACAGGAGGATCAAGGCGAGCAGCATCGCGACGAAGGCCAAGGACGCCGCGAGGAGGTTGCGGTGGTTCTCCTCGCTCACGCTCTGCTGGATCTCATCCCACTGCTCGTCCGGGACGCTCTTCCCAAACCCGTTCTTCATCATCCTCAGGAACGTCATCGTCCCGAGGCGCCTCCCTTCGCCCCGGCGGCGGACGTCCCCGCGTCCGCCTGGCCCGCGTTCTTGTCCGTGACTATCCGCTCCGTCGCGCGCCCCTTCGCCTCGTACATGTAGCGGTCCGCGCGGTCGACCAGCGTCTTCAGGTCGTCATCGTCTCGCACGGCCGTGATGCCCACGGACGCCCGAAGGGCGACCTTGTGGCCGTCCGGCGTGAGGGTGCACGTCGGGGCGACCCGCATGAGCCGGCGTCCTGCCTTCTCCATCTCTGCCTCGGACCTCAGCTGCAGGAGCCCGACGAACTCGTCGCCGCCCCAACGGCAGAAGGAGTCGGTCCTCCTGCCGAACTTGCCCAAGGCGATGGCGAAGGCGCGCAGGGCGTCGTCTCCCGTCTCGTGGCCGTAGGCGTTGTTGAGCTCGTGGAACTTGTCCAGGTCCGCGAAGAGGACGGCGAACCTCTGCCCGGTGCGCCGGTAGAGCTCGAGGGCGTCCTCGATGCAGGCCTCTATGTACTTGCGGCCCGGAAGGCAGGTGACGGGATCCCTGGTCGCCACCTCGTAGACCTTGCGCACCATGTCGTGACCGAAGCCCTCGTCCACGAGCGGCACGAAGAACGAGATGAGCTCGCGGATCTTGCCGTCCTTGTCGCGCAGCGGCGCCATCGTGTTGCGGACGAGGACCTCCTTGCCGTCCTTGTTCCGCATGAGCATGGTCATGGTCTTGGGCTTGCCGGTGCCGAGCACGAAGACGGCCGGGCACTGGTCGATGGGTATGCCCTCGCCCGAGGCGTAGGAGCATCCGAAGGGCATGTGCACGCAGCGCCTGCCCACCGTCTCCTGGGAGGAGAAGCCCAGGATGCGCTCGGCCTCGGGGTTCCAGTAGCGGATCATGTGGTCCGGGCATATCGCATAGCAGCCGATTGGAATGGAGTCCATCAGGCTCGCCAAGGCCTCCGCTCCTGCGGAATCGTATGCGGGGACGTCCCCGTCTCCGAAGAGCGTGCGCGAGAGGCTTTCGATGAACGAGACGAGCTGCTTCTCGTAGGAATAGCTCGTTTCCGCGAAGAGCGTCACCTGGTAGTCGCCCACCTTGTGGATGGCGCCTATGGCGGCGCGGATCTCGTCGCCGGCCCTCGTCATCTCGTCTTGCGTCTCGTACTTGCGCAGGATCATGTAGCGCCCCGGGTCGATCCGCTCCATCGAGCCCTGGATTCCCAGGACGCCCGCTATTGCCTCCTCGCAGGCGGCGGCCGCGAGCGCCTCCACGTCCTTGCCGTAGAGGCGAGCGATCCTCTGCATCTCGGGCACCCGGACGAATATCGCGCCGAACCTGCGCTGGTTGTTCCAGTAGTCGGAGAGGTAGGAGAGGAAGTCCTCGAGCTGCGAGAAGCCGTTGCCCATGCGGGGGGCCGAGGCGGGCGCCGCCTGCCCCGCAGCCGCGCCATGGTCGGCGGCTGCGTCGCCGGCCACGGACGCGCCCGGCTCCCGCTCGTCGAAGTAGCCCATGAGGCCGGCGACCCTGCCATCACGGTAGACGGGCCACTTGGTGGAGACGATGCTTCTGGCCTCCCCGCGCGCGATGCACCTGCCCACGACGTCGCGGCTCGTGGTGCCGCTGCGCAGCACCTCCAGCTCGTCCTCGCGGTAGGGGCTCTCGTCCGGGTGCCAGTCGAGCTCGTCGTCGGTCCTGCCGATGATCTCGCTCGCGGAGTCGAAGCCGTAGTACTCGAGGAAGGCCTTGTTCGCGCCGAGGAACCGGCGGTCCTTGTCCTTCCAGAACAGCTTCAGGGACACGTGGGCCATGAGGCTGCTCCAAAGGACGTTGCCCACAGGCTCGCCGTCCTCGGAGAGCGTGAGGGACGATTCGTTCCGCACGTCGGCGAGCTCCTTCGGCAGCGTGCCCACGTCGAGCGGCCGTATGCCGTAGAGAACCTGCTCGGTGTCGGAGTCGCGCACGAACGAGAGCGCGTGCTCCATCCACACGAAGCGCTCGCCCTCCTCGTCCAAGGTGCGGAACATGCGCCGCAGGGCCCGCCCCCTTGTCCTCAGGAGGCGCGTCCTCATGGTGCTCGCGTCCACGAACTCCCGGTAGGCGTCCTGCTCCGTCTCGATCACGGAGGGGTAGAGGCTCGGCAGCTCGGAGCCGTCGCCTCGGATCATCTCGCCGTCCAGCTCGTCGTCGTCGGTCACGTAGTTGCCGAACCTGAGGCTCCTCACCGTCTTGCCCCTGAGGTCCACCAGGAAGACGTTCCGGTAGAACTCGAGCACGCTCGTCATGGTCCTCGTGAGGTCGGCGAGCTTCATCGCGCGCTTGTCGTAGTCGAAGTACTGCGCGACGATCAGGCAGTGGCCGTCCACCTGCCCGCGGCAGCGGAAGCGGAAGACCATCTCCTTGCCGAAGAAGCGAATGGCCTGCTCGCCCACCTTGCCCGTCTGGATGGCGTAGCTCACCGCCTTGTCCAGGTCGTAGCCGGACAGGCGGTTCCACTCGTTCACCGCGTTCTCGAAGTGCTTGGCGTCGGCGGCCCCGTACCTCCTGGACATCCGAAGGGCGGGCCCGTTGCACAGCATGATGTGGAAGGTGCGGGAGCAGTAGTCGAAGACCATCTGGGCGACGTCGGTGATCATGTCGATCTCGGCGACCTCGTCGAGGAACTCCTTCTCCTTCGCGTTCTCCACCGGGTGGCCGTGGTCGAGGCAGGCGCCGAGCGACTTCTCGAAGGGGCGGGGGACGCCGAAGTGGTTGCCCTGCACCTTTGCGCAGCCTATGGTGCGCAGGAACCTCGCCTGCTCCTCCGTCTCCACGCCCTCGGCCAGCACGCGGACCCCGATCCTCTTGCCCATGGCCACG
>CADBMC010000109.1 GCA_902795635.1 uncultured Coriobacteriaceae bacterium
ACGACACCGATGCCGAGCTCACCGACGTGCTCCTGCGCGTCGACTCGGCAACGGACCTGCTCACCGACCGGGACTTCCGCATCCCCTCGGTGCCCGCACGCACGACCCTCGAGGTGGATTGCTCGAGCGTTGACGTGGACACCAAGCGTCTCCTCCAGCTCACCGAGCGCATGACGGACAACGTGCGCGTCACGGCCTACCTGGGCCAGGACGCCGTGGCCTCCGCCGACTTCCAGATCGTGTTCTTCGCGTTCGACCAATGGCTCGGCACGCCCGAGACGCTCGCCGCCTTCGTCACGCCCAACCATCCCTCGCTCGCGCCCGTCATCGTGAGGGCCTCGGAGGTCCTGCGCGAGTGGACGGGAAGCGCTGCCTTCGACGGCTACCAGTCGGGCGACCCGGCCCGCGTCCGCCTGCAGGCGGCGGCGCTCTTCCGGGCGCTGCAGGAGCAGGGCATCGTCTATGTGGGCGCCCCCGCGAGCTTCTCGGCCGGCCAGAGGATCCGCATGGCCGACGCCGTGCTCAGCCAGCACATGGCGACGTGCCTGGACTTCTCCTGCCTGTACGCCTCATGCCTGGAGGCCGTGATGCTGCGGCCCTTCGTCGTGGTCATCAAGGGGCACGCCTTCGCCGGCGTGTGGCTGGAGGAGAGCACCTTCCCCGAGACGGTCGAGGAGGACGCGACGGCCGTCTCCAAGCGCTTCCAGAAGGGCGTGGGCCAGCTCACCGTGGTGCAGGCCACGATGATCGCCCAGGGCTCGAAGGCGACCTTCGAGGACGCGGAGCTCTCGGCACGCTCCATGGTGGACCCGGACGACTTCCTGTACGCGGTGGACGTCAAGCGAGCGCGCTACAGCCAGATCATCCCGCTGCCCAACCGCGTGATGAGCGCGGAGGGCTGGAACGTGGAGGCGCCCAAGGCCGAGCTCGGCGACGCCGTCGCGCCCGAGAGGAGGGCCGCCTCCACGGCGGTGCTCGACGTGGAGGCGGGCAAGGCCACCAAGAGGCAGCTCTGGGAGCGCAGCCTGCTGGACCTCTCCATGCGCAACGGCCTGCTCAACATGAGGCCGGGCAAGCGCCTCATGCCCCTGCTCATCCCCTCGGTGGACGAGCTCGAGGACTTCCTGGCGCAGGACAACGACATCGTGATCGCGCCGAGGCCCAACGAGTTCCCCGACCTGGACGCCGACGTCGCCGCCAGCGTGATCGACGTTCCCGAGGAGGCCAAGAGGCTGCTGCGCGGCGAGTTCAAGGACGGCAGGCTCCGCACCGCCTTCACGCAGGCGGCCCTGCAGAGGAACCTCACGAACCTGTTCCGCTCCTCGCGTTCGGCGATGGAGGAGACGGGCTCGAGCACGCTCTTCCTCACGCTCGGCACGCTCAAGTGGGTGGACGCGAAGCGCGGCGGCGTGGTGAGGTACGCGCCGATCATGCTCTTCCCCATCGACATCATCCGCAAGTCCGCCCGGGCGGGATACGTCATGCGTCTGAGGGACGAGGAGCCGCAGGCCAACTTCTCGCTGGTCGAGATGCTGCGCGCGGACTACGGGATCTCCATCAACGGGCTCGACCCGCTGCCGCAGGACGAGTCCGGCGTGGACACGCGCCTCGTGCTCAACACGTTCCTCAGCAAGGTGATGGACCAGCCCGGCTGGGAGGTCCTGGAGAACGGGATGATCGGGCTCTTCTCGTTCTCGCAGTTCGTGATGTGGAACGACATCCACAGCCACGAGGACGAGCTGCGCCAGAGCAAGGTCGTTGCCTCCCTCATGGACGGAAGGCTCGCCTGGCAGGCGGAGCCCATCGACCCGGACGAGAAGGTCGACCCCTCCGAGCTGCTGCTTCCCGCCGAGGCCGACGCCTCGCAGATGCTCGCCATAAAGAAGGCCGCGATCGACGGGCAGAGCTTCGTGCTGCACGGCCCTCCTGGCACGGGCAAGTCCCAGACCATCACGCTGCTCATAGCCAACGCGCTCGCCCGCGGCAAGAGGGTGCTCTTCGTCGCCGAGAAGATGGCGGCGCTCGAGGTCGTGGAGCAACGCCTGGCGCATCTCGGGCTCGCCCCGTTCTGCCTGGAGGTCCACTCCACCAAGGCGACCAAGAACCACGTGTTCGAGCAGA
This sequence comes from uncultured Coriobacteriaceae bacterium, assembly GCA_902795635.1. GTDB lineage: Bacteria > Actinomycetota > Coriobacteriia > Coriobacteriales > Atopobiaceae > CADBMC01. The sequence continues at coordinate 2,122 of CADBMC010000109.1, forward strand.
TCAAGGCTGCCTCCGAGATCGGGAGCGCCGAGAGGCCCGAGGCCTACGCGAGCAAGGCGCAGGAGGTCCGTGCGCTGCGCGGGCGGCTCGACCGCTATGCGCGCGGGCTCGAGGCCAAGAACGGCGCCGGCTTCACGCTGCGCGAGCTCATCTGCCGCTACGAGAGCCTCGCCCGAACGGCGGAGCCCATGGCCGTGAGCCGCGCCTTCACCGACTCCATACAAGGCCAGGAGGACTTCGCGCTGCGCATGAACGCGGCGGAGCGGCTGCTCTCCCAGGGCGCGCGGCTCGCGCCGTGGGGCACGAGCCCGCTGGCCCCGCTCAAGGGCTCGCAGTACCACCAAGGCCTGCGCGACGAGCTGCCCGGGCTGCTCGACGCCTACGAGGGCTCGCTGCGCGCGCTCGAGGCGGCCGCGGACGCCGCGGCGGCGGCGCTCGGCATGCCCGAGGCGCGCTCCGTCGAGGCCCTGGGATCGCTCGAGGCTGCCGCGACCTCCGTGCGGGCGGCATCCGGGCTCCCGGCGGCATGGACCTGCCAGGGAAGCCTCTCGTCCGTCCTGCGCGACCTGGGGGTCCTCATCGAGCATCGCGGCGCCTGCCTGCGCACGCAGCGCGACATCCTGGAGCGCCGCACGGAGTCGTTCTTCGGGCTCCGCTCGGAGCAGGTCCGCGCCGCGTGGGTGGAGGCAAGCTCGGCGGGCATGCTCCGACGCGGCAAGGCGACGGCCAAGGTGCTCTCCGAGCTCTCGCTGAGCTCGCGCGAGCCCGTGGGCAAGGACGACGTGCCTTCCTTCATCGCCGACCTCGAGGCATGGGAGCGCGTCTCGGCGGACATGGGCGCGCTCACGGCGCGCATGCGGCCGTGCCTCGAGGGCTTCGTGAGCATCGACGGCTCCGTGGCATGGGGCGAGCTCGGCCAGGCGGTCAGCAGCGCCCGCAGCCTCATGGCGTCCGGCGGAGTCTCGGAGGACGCGCTGCGCCTGACATCCGGACATGCGGGCGCGCGCGAGGCGGCAGGCGACCTGCTCGACGCCCTGGCGGCCGAGAGGATGGCGCGAGCCGAGCTCGAGCGCCGCATCGGGCGCCTCGAGACGGACGAGGCGAGCTGGGCGGAAGGCCAGCTGGCCGCCTGCGAGGCCATCCGTGCCAACCTTGACGGCCTCCGGGAGTGGATGGGCTGGAACGAGGCGTGCGAGCGGGCGCGCTCCCTCGGGCTCGTGCAGCTCGTGGACCACCTCCGCGACCACGCTGTCGAAGACGGCACGCTGGACTCCTTCGAATGCGGCACCTTCAAGACGATGGCCATGGCGGCGCTCGACGCGACCGAGGGGATGAACTCCTTCGCCGGCGCGCGCTTCACCGAGGTGGTGCGCCAGTACGCGCGGGCAGACAAGCAGCTGCGCGAGCTCGCGCGCCAGGAGGTCTGCTACGAGGTGGCCGCGCGCACGCCCGACCTGTCCGGCCCCGCCGGCGCCACGCCCGAGGCCGTGGCGCTGCAGCGCGCCCTGCGCAGCCGCGGCAGGAACGTCACGATCCGCTCAGTGTTCCGCGAATGCGGCGACCTCGTGTTCTCGCTGTGCCCGTGCCTGCTCATGAGCCCGCTCTCCGTGGCGCAGTACCTGGAGCCGGGCAAGCGCCAGTTCGACCTCGTGGTGTTCGACGAGGCCTCGCAGCTGCAGACCTGCAAGGCTGTGGGGGCGCTGAGCCGCGCGAGGGAGGCGGTGGTCGTGGGCGACCCCAAGCAGATGCCGCCCACGAGCTTCTTCCAAGGAACGTCGAGCGACGAGGACTTCGAGGAGGTCGCCGACCTGGAGTCGCTGCTCGAGGACTGCCTCGCCCTCAACATGCCGCAGGCCTACCTGCGCTGGCACTACCGCAGCCGACACGAGAGCCTCATCGCCTTCTCCAACAGGCGCTTCTACGAGGGACGCATGCTCACCTTCCCCTCGGCCGACGACCGCACGAGCCACGTGACGTTCCGCAAGGTCGCCGGGACCTTCGGCCGCGGCGGCACGCGGACCAACCGGGCCGAGGCGGAGGCCGTCGTGGCCGAGATCGCCCGGCGCGCGAAGGACCCCGTGCTCGCCGGCGAGAGCGTGGGCGTCGTCACCTTCAACATCCCCCAGCAGAGCCTCATCGACGACCTGTTCCAGCGCGCCTGCGCGGCCGACCCTAAGCTCGACTCCTGGGCGCACGAGGGCGAGGAGCCCGTCTTCATCAAGAACCTCGAGAACGTCCAGGGCGACGAGCGCGACGCGATCCTGTTCTCGATAACCTACGCGCCCGACGAGGGCGGCCGCATGAGCATGAACTTCGGCCCCATCAACCGCGAGGGCGGCTGGCGGCGGCTGAACGTGGCCGTCACGCGCGCACGCAGGGACATGCTCGTCTTCTCCTCCATCGAGCCCGAGGACATCGACCTCAACCGGACCTCCTCGTCCGGTCCCGCGTCGCTGAGGGCGTTCCTGGAATACGCCCGCCGCGGCAGCTTCACGTCCGTGAGCATGGGCGACCTGCAGGCGGACGAGGACGGCGACACGATCGCCGCCGAGCTGTGCGAGGAGCTCGGCAAGCTCGGCTACCGCACCCGGCAGAACGTGGGCAGGAGCGCCTACCGCGTGGACGTGGGCGTGGTGGACCCCGCCGATGACGGCCGCTACCTCGCGGGCATCCTCTTGGACGGGCGCACCTACCGCATGTCCGGCACAACGCGCGACCGCGAGATAGCCCAACCCGAGATCCTCGAGGGCCTGGGCTGGAAGGTCATGCGCGTGTGGGCCATCGACTGGTGGGAGGGCCCCGAAGCCGTGGTGGACAAGGTGAGGGAGTTCCTCGAGCAGGCGCTCGCGGAGCGCGGCGAGAAGCCGCCCACGCCCGGCTCCCTGGTCGCACCCGCGCCCGCCCCGGCAGCCGAGCCCGAGCCCATGCCCATGCCGGCCCCCGAGCCCGCTGCCGTCGAGCCAGCTCCCGCGCCCGAGCCCGGGCCGGTCGCCAAGCCTGCGCCGGCCCGCGGGCCCGCATCGCTGCCCGTGATCGAGCCCGCCCCTATCATCGACGCGACGAGCGTCACGGAGCCGCCGGCGAAGGTCGCCTCGGCCCCGGCCGCGCCGCGGGCAGGCACGGCCGTCACGGCCGGCGCGAAGGCGGAGCCCGCCACGCAGCCGACCCCGCAGCCGGAGGCGCCGACGGCCCCGCAGGACGGGCCCGCGCAGGAGACGCCCGCCGAGCGCAGATGCGACTACGTGCTGGCCACCGTCGAGGGCATCGACCCTGCTGCGGACATCCTCGCCATCGAGAGGACCGAGCTCGCGCAGACGTTCGACGGCGTGCTCGCCGTCGAGGCGCCCATCGAGGAGGAGCTCCTCTTCCGCCGTGTCGCGCGGCTGTACGGCATCGCGCGCATGGGCAACCGCATCCACGCGCGCCTCGAGGAGGGCCTCAAGGCCTCGCACGGCAGGAAGGTCACGCAGGCCGGGCGCACCATCGTCTGGCGGCGCGAGCAGAATCCGAAGGACTACGTCGTCTACCGCGTGCCGCAGGACGCGGCCGCGAAGCGGTCGTTCGAGGAGATCCCGCTCGAGGAGATCGCAGCGGCGGCGCTGGAGCGCATCGAGCAGGAAGGGCCCTGCGAGCAGGAAGACCTCATCAAGGGGGCCATGCGCAGCCTCGGCTTCTCGCGCCTGACGCCCGCGGCAAGCGAGTACCTGCAGAAGGGCCTCACCCTCGGCATACGGCGCGGCCTGTACCGCCGGGACAAGAGCGTCTACTCCCTTCCCGACGACGACGCATAGGGCGGCCGTCGCCGAAAGCGACCCACAAGTATACGAGGAGGCTCATGGCCTGGCTTGATGTGGCGCTCTTCTCGCTCGACGCCATCGCGGCGAGCGGCCAGACGTTCACCTGGCGGCGCGACGGGGACGCCTGGCTCGTCGCGAGCGGCGCCAGGACGTGCTCGCTCGCGCAGGAGGGCGGAAGGCTCCGCATAGCGCGGCGGGACGGCAGCGAGCCCTCATCGGCCGAGCTCGCGTACTGGCAGCGCTACCTCGCGCTCGACCAGGACTACGCACGCATCCTGGCGGAGCTCCGCCTCCCCGAGGAGGTCGCCCGGGCAGGCGCCGGCATCCGCGTCCTTTCGCAGGACTGGTGGGACGTGGCCGTGAGCTTCGTCATCTCGCAGAACTCCAACATCGTGCGCATCCAGCGCACGATGGACGCCCTCATGGACGCCTCAGGCGGCCTCGTGCCCTCGCCCGAGCGACTGGCCGCCCTCCTGGCAGACGATGCCTATGCGGAGGGCCTCAGGCTGGGCTATCGGCTGCCCTACCTCGAGGCCCTCGCAAGGCGTTGCAAGACGTGGCATCCGAGCGTGCTCGACGACGCGGGCGTCCCCTTGGAGCGCAGCATGGGCGAGCTCCAGGAGATGCCCGGCATAGGACCGAAGGTGGCGAGCTGCATCTGCCTCTTCGGGCTCGGCCATCTCGAGGCGGTGCCCGAGGACACCTGGATCAAGCGGGCCGAGCGCGAGCGCGACATCACATGGCACCCGCGCTGGGGAGGCATCCAGCAGCAGTTCGTGTTCGCCTGGATGCGCCGGCGCGGAAGGTGAGGCTCCCTTAGGCGAGGGCCTCCGTGCCGTAGGCATTGCGCCACTGAGCGGTGAAGTCCTGCACGGTGGCGGTGATGGTGGGGTTCTCCACGATGGTGTGCAGGATCGCCGGCGGCAGGGTGACGGCCTGGATGCCGCCCTCCATGAGGTCGCGCACCTGCTGGACGTTGTGGAACGACGCGCCCATGACCTTGGTGGGAAGTCCCTGGACGTCGAGCATGTTGATGAGGCGCAGGGCGTTGTCCACGCCGTCTGCGTACATGGACATGCGGTTCACGTAGGGCGCGAGGTACTCGGCGCCGTTCAGAGCCGCCATCAGGCCGACCTCGGGCGTGAAGACGACGGTGCCAAGGGTGCGGATGCCCTCCTCGCGGCAGACCTTGATGGCCTGCAGGCCGGCAGGGGTAACCGGGATCTTGACGATGGCGTTCTTCGGGCGCAGGCCGGCGATGAGGCGCGCGTCCTTCATGATGCCCTCGAAGTCCTCGGCGACGACCTGCATGAAGAAGAGCTGGTCCTCATCGAGGCAGGCGATGACGTCGCGAGCCGCCTGCATCGGGTCCTCGCCGGACGCGATGATGATCTTCGGGTTGGTCGTGACGCCGGTGACGGTGCAGACCTTGCAGAGCTCACGGATTTCCTTGGTATCGGAGGTGTCGAGGACGAGTTCCATCAGGATGCTTCCTTTCATGGGCGAATGCACGCAATCATGCTGGTGAAAGGATAGCGCATGAAGTCCGCCAAGAATTCCTGCCATCCTCGCTTGCATGATCCGATTCGTTCGCGTATAGTTTTTCCCGCACGCGGGCTTGGCGCAGTTGGTAGCGCGCCACCTTGCCAAGGTGGAGGCCGCGGGTTCGAATCCCGTAGCCCGCTCCATGCAAGTACCGGGGCCGAGCAATCGGCCCTTGTCATATCAAGGCACGGCGAAGTAGCCAAGTGGTAAGGCGCGGGCCTGCAAAGCCCTGATCCCCGGTTCGAATCCGGGCTTCGCCTCCAAGACAGCAGAAGGGACCGAGCGCGAGCTTGGTCCCTTTTTCGTATATATGAACATGGCGCATGTCCGACGGCGGAGACGCCTCACACGAGCTTCACGAGCGTCACGACGGTGCCGCAGGCGTCCTTCCTGCGCTCTATCTCCACGAGGTCCACGAGGAGCCTCATGAGCTTGATGCCGCGCCCGCGCTCCTCGGTCCCCCGCTCGCTCACCGGCTCCTCGTCGGCCGCCAGCTCGTAGCCGCAACCGCAGTCCACCACCTTGGCCACCACGCGGTCGTCGTAGCTCTCCACCGTCACCGTGATGCCCTCGGAGCAGGCGTGGTCCACCGCGTTGCCTATGGCCTCGCCGCAGGCGAGCACCATGTCGAAGGACGCGTCGGGCGAGAGCTCGGCGCCCACGATGCGCCTCAGGCGCTCACGGGCCGAGTCCATGCGGGAGGGGTCCACGAGGATCGTCGTGTGCGAGCGCATGCGGCTCGCAGGCGAGAGCTGCGGCACGTCGCGGCGCTGGGAGGCGAGGCTCGTGGGGATGTAGTCCACCAGGCACGCCACCGCGAGCGAGCGGTACACCGCGGGCGAGGCGTTGGTGAGCGAGAGCAGCCCTCCGAGCGAGCGGATCCTTCGCGCGGCGGACAGGATCGTGGCGACGCCTGCCGAGTCGAGGAAGCCCACGTGGGTGACGTCGAGGATGATGCGGCGGCAGCCGTCGTCCATGAGCGCGTCGAGCCGCGCGCGAAGCGGGCACGCGGAGACGACGTCGATGTCGCCGTCGACGTTCACGAGGGCTATGTTGGGTCCGGTGGCCATACCGCTCGTATTCCCGGAATGGGCCCGGCGGATACGCACGCCGCCGCAGGAGGCGCTATGCCTCGGCGCGCTCCTCGGCCGTGTCGGGCTCCACGTGCACCACGACGTCTGCCACCTGGGGGAAGCGCCTGCGAATGGCATCGCTCACCTGGCGGCCGCGCTCGTGGGAGTCCCTGAGGCTCATCTCCGGGTCCAGCAGCACGTGCAAATCCACGTAGACCTCGCTCTCGGTGCCGCGGGAGCGCACGTGGTGCACCGAGCGCACGCCCTCCACGGAGAGGGCCGCCTCCTCGACCTCCTCCGGCTGGATGCGCGCCTTGTCGGAGAGCGTCTCGTTGGCCTGGCGGAACACCTCCCAGGCCGACCTGAGGATCGCCACCGCCACGAGAAGCGAGCACACCGGGTCCGCCAGGGGAAGGCCCAGGCGCACGAGCACGAGCGAGACCATGACGGATATGGAGACGAGCGCGTCGGAGGAGGTGTGCTTGGCATCCGCCGTGAGGATCTCGCTTCCCACCTCACGGCCCACGCGGCCCTCATAGCGGCTCACGCCGAGGTTCACGGCAAGGGTACCCGCCATCACGAGGAAGGACGCCAGATCCGGCGTGGCGGCCGCAGAGCCGCCCGTGAAGGCCTCCAGGGCGTCGCGTGCGACGTTGTAGGCGGCCGCAACGAGCATGACCCCGATGGCGACGCTCGCGTAGGTCTCGAACTTCGCATGGCCATAGGGGTGGTCGTCGTCGGCCGGGCGCGCCGCGAGGGCCAGGCCTGCTATGCCCACCAGGTTCGAGACGCCGTCGAACATCGAGGAGATGCCGTCGGCGCGCATGGACACCGACCCTATGGCCGAGCCCACCGCGTACTTCGCGAACGCCACGGCGAGGTTCAGCGCGAGCGTGAGCCACAGCACGTACTGGATGCGGCGATACCTGCTCGCGCGCGCCTCCGCGTCGGCCTCCTCGCGGGTCTCCCTCTCCCCCATCATGCGCCCCCAAGCCTCTGGAAGGTGATGTCCACGAGCGCCACGTCGTCCTCCAGGCGGTTGCGCGTGAAGGCGTCGAGGTCCGCCAGGACGCCTGAGGCGATGCCTGCGGCCTCCCCTGCCGCCGCATGGCGCAGCACGGCGTCGCGCAGGCGCTCCTCGCCGAAGAAGACGCCCTCCGGGTCGCGCGCCTCGGTGGCGCCGTCGGTGTAGAGGAAGAGCGTGTCGCCCTCCTGGAGGTCCACGAAGCCGTCGCGGTAGTCCATGTCGGAGAAGGCGCCCACGATGCCGGACTGCACGTCGAGCATGCGCGCCTCGCTGCGGTCGCGCACGAGCAGCGCGGGCGGGTGGCCCGCCGAGCAGTAGGAGAGCCTGCCCTCGGCCAGGCTCGCGATGCCCACGAACAGCGTCGCGAAGGTCTCCAGGCGCGAGAAGCCGAGCAGGAAGTCGTTGAGGTTGCGCACCATCTGGGCCGGCGAGAGGCCCACCCAGGCGTATGCCCCGAGCGCCGTCCTCACGGCAGCCGAGACGCTCGCGGCCTCCACGCCCTTGCCGGACACGTCGCCCAGGATCACGCAGGCGCGCCTCTCCGGCAGGCGGATGAGGTCGTAGAAGTCGCCGCCCACGAAGGCGTCGGCCGTGGCCGAGGAGTAGACGCCATGGGCCTCGATGCCCTCCACGTCCTGCAGCTCGTTGCGCATGCCCGTCATGAGCGCCTGCGATATGCGATGGTCGCCGTCGCGCCTCACGGCGCCCGCCGAGAGCTGGAGCACGTCCTCCGACACGCGCCGCAGGAAGCCCAGTTCCACGCCGGAGAGCGGGCCTGCCTCCTCGCCTCGCAGCACGAGCGCCGCATGGTGGCCGTCGGGAAGCTCGCCGGTGTCCACATAGGCCCCGCAGGCGGGCTCGCCCTGCTCCGCGAGCCAGGTCGTGAGCTCGGTGCCTGGCCTCAAGGGGATGATGGTAGCTCGCTTCGCGTCGGCCGCCGCAGGGGCCAGCTTGGCCTCGGGGAAGGGGAAGTCCACGACGCCGTGCAGCGGCAGGCGCACGACGCTCACGTTCTGCCTGTCGTTGCGCCCTATGCCGCACACCTGGGCGGAGAGGGAGCGCGCCACGGAAGCGCAGGCCTCGTCCAGGTAGCCCTCGTCGTACCCGCCGAGCGCGACGAGCCTGTCGTGCAGGCCCTGGGCGTCGCGGTCGAGCTCGGCGGCCCTCTGGGCGCGCAGCGAGTCGATGGCGCCCATGATCTGGGCGGAGAGGTACTGCGTCACGGCGTCGAGCAGGCGGGCGTCCTCCGTGCGGGTGGGATGCGGCACCGGCCAGCCCAGCAGCAGGAGCGCGATCACGCGCTCGCCGAACCACACCGGCACCACGATCATGGTGGCCCAGGGCGGCAGCAGCCGC
>CADBMC010000110.1 GCA_902795635.1 uncultured Coriobacteriaceae bacterium
CCGAGGCGGCGTTCAGCGGGTAGGAGCAGTTCTCCGGGCAGAAGTCCACCACGTGCAGGTCGTGCTTGCGGATCTTGTGCGCAAGCGAAAGGCCCGGTCAGCGGCTCGGCTACTCGTCGAGCACCAGGACCTCCAGGGCCACCTCCACGCCCAGGCTCACGCACGCGGGGCACGGGAGCAGCACCTTGCCGGTACCCACGCCCTTGAGCTCCGCGCAGGTGAACGAGCCGGCCCGCTGCTCGAAGAGGTCGCGCATGCGGGCGGCGACCTTGTAGGTGGCCGCCTTCGAGCGCGGAGCCTCGAGGTTCGCGTCGCTGCCCACGATGCCCGCGAGCATCATCGCCCCGGCGAGCGCGCCGCAGGTGCCCTTCATGCAGCCTCCGCCAAGGCCGAACGCCTCGCTCATGCGGAAGAGGGCCTTCTCGTCGATGCCCTTCTCGGCGGCGACGTCGGCGAAGGAGCAGAGGACCGACTGCGCGCAGTTGAACCCGCGCGCGTGGAGCTCGGCCGCCTTATCCTGCCTGCTGGTGCCCATGGCGTCCCCTTCCCTCGTCCGCACGCATGCGAGTCTGCCACGTGCCCGTGGCTCAGGCGCGAAGGCGGCACGGGGCGCATGCGCATAAAAAAGAAGAAGCCGGCATTGCTTCCCCCCGGAAACGCCGGCTTCTTGCTACGACGAATTATCCACAAACGGCGGGCGTAGGCAAGAGTGAAAAGACATATTTGTCTTGTCTTGTCTTCACCCCTTGCGGCATGTCCGAGCATGACATGGCGACGGACCCGATGGTCCGCCGCCCCTGATGGGCTGCCGCGATGCCCCTTCGCAGACGACGCCGCCCCCTGCCAAGGCAAGGGGCGGCGTGGCAAACGCGACCATGCCGGCGCAGAGTCGCTGTCGGCGCACGTGGCCACTGCGCCGTGGGCGCTACAGCACGTCCTCGAGCTTGCCGGAGCGCACGAACACCGGGATCTGCTCCAGCGGCGCCTTGGCGCGAACCGTCTGCCCACCGGCCACCTCGCTGCCGTCCAGGGCGCTCCTCCACATGCCCTCCGGCAGGTACACGTCGCGCTCGCGCTCCGACTCGAACAGGATTGGCGCCACGAGCACGTCGGGGCCGAAGAGGTACTCGTCGTCGACCTCCCACGCCTCGGGGTCGTCGGGGAAGTCGTAGAAGAGCGGCCGCATGATGGGCGTGCCGTCCTCGTGCGCTGCGGCCATGAGGCTCGTCACGTAGGGGCGCAGGCGCTCGCGCAGCTCGATGTGGCTCTTGAAGATCTCGTACATCTCGGGCGTGTACGACCAGATCTCGTTGTCCGCGCCGGAGTTGTGCGAGGCGCCGCCGTTGGTGCCCATGGGAGGCTTCACCGGCTGGCGATAGCCGTGCAGGCGCATCACCGGGCAGAAGCAGCCGAACTCGAACCAGCGCACGAGCAGCTCCTGGAAATGCGGGTCGCGCACGTCGCCGCCATGGAAGCCGCCGATGTCGGTGGTCCACCAGGGGATGCCGGCAATGCCCATGTTGAGGCCGGCACGCAGCTGGTTGCGCAGCGAGCGGAAGCTCGAGTCGGTGTCGCCCGACCACACGAGCGCGCCGTAGCGCTGCGAGCCCACCCAGGCGCACCTGAGCAGGTTCACGATGTTCTCCTGCCCCTCGGCCGCCATGCCCTCGTAGGCCATGCGCGCGTACTCGCGCGGGTAGATGTTGCCCACCTCGAGGTCGGTGCCGCGGAAGTAGCGGTAGTTCCAGTAGTCGTACTCGGAGTACTCGGGCTCGGCCTCGTCCAGCCAGAAGATGTGGATGCCGTAGTCGTAGTAGTTCCTCTTGAGCCTCTGCCACACGAAGTCGCGGCACTCGGGATTCGTGACGTCGATGACGCAGGCTTTCATGAGGACGGGGCCACGTCTGCCGGCCTCGGTGCGCACGAGCAGGCCGCGCTCCACCATCTCGTCGTAGTTCTCCGACTCGTCGTCGCAGGTGGGCCACACCGACACCATGAGCTCGATGCCCATCTCGTTGAGCTCGCGCACCATGCCCTTGGGGTCGGGCCAGTACTTGGGGTCGAGGCGGAAGTCGCCGTCGTGCGGCCAGTGGAAGTAGTCGATCACGATCACGTCCAGCGGGATGCCGCGGCGCTTGTACTCGCGCGCTACGCCCAGCAGCTCGTCTTGGGTCTGGTAGCGCAGCTTGCACTGCCAGAAGCCCATGCCGTAGTCCGGCATCATCGGGACCTTGCCCACCGTGTCGGCGAAGGTCTGCTCGATCTCGGCAGGGGTATCGCCCGCGCAGATCCAGTAGTCCATCTGCTTGGTGGACTCGGCCGTCCACACGGTCATGTTCTTGGCGAAGCTCGCCTGGCCGATGGCGGGGTTGTTCCACAGGAAGCCGTAGCCGGCGCTGGAGAGCGCGAAGGGCACCGAGCACTGCGAGTTGCGGTGCGCGAGCTCCAGCGTGCAGCCGTGCAGGTCGAGGTAGGGTTGCTGGTACTGGCCCATGCCGTAGACGTGCTCGCCCTCGTTGGGCTCAAAGCGCACGGCGAGGCGGAAGTTATCGGTGCCGTAGTGGGGCTCAAACACGCGTGGGCGGATCTTGAGGGCGCTCTTGAAGCCCGCCTGGGGGATCTTGCCCGGCTGCGCCATCTTCACCATGCGCGAGTACTCCTCCAGAAGAGGCGTGCCGTCCGGGCGCAGGAACCGGATGGTGCCGTTGTCGGCCAAGGCCGCCTGGATCTTGCCGTTCGAGAGCACCCAGGTGCCGCCATCCTGCCAGATCGTGGCGTCCGGGGCGGGAGCCGCGGGCAGGAGGGCCGAGAGGTCCTCGTCGTTGAACACCCGGTTGGGCGTCGCGCGCACGCGCAGCGCATTCGGCCCCCACGGCTCGATGCACAGGAAGTCCTTGTCCTGCCTATAGAACAGCTTGCCGTCACGCTCGAAGATCATCAGGTCCGCCTTTCGCTAGCGTCCTCAGCCGATAGTTCCCGATGCCAGGCACCGCGGGCGATGCGGGGCGTCGCGCCCCGGCCGCGCCGCCGCCCCTCTAGAGGTTGGAGGAGTCGACGCCCTCCTCGCCTGCCATGAAGCCGCGCAGCAGCGCGCGGATGCGTTCGGTGCCGCCTGCCTGCTCGGACTCCACGTTGAGGGGCATGAGCGGCTCATGCAGCGATGCGCGCAGCAGGAACCAGCCGGACACCTCGCCGGAGACAGCGATGCGCACGCCCTCGTAGTTGGGCTCCACTACCTCGAGCCTCATGCCGTCCGCCTCGGCGGCGTCCTCGCCGGCCCCCGCGGCCCAGCCGCGCAGGTCGTCGAGCACGCGGTCGGTGGTGGCGCGAACGTCCTCGGCCGTTACCCTCATGCGCACCTCGACGGACTCCGCCGGCTCCTTGAGCTGGGAGAGCAGCGTCGAGAGGCCCTTGCCCTCGCGCTTGAGCTGGGCGGTCTTGACCACGATGCGCGTGGCCAGGTAGGTGCCGTCGTCGAGCGCGTGGTTGTCGAGGAAGGCCGCGTGGCCGGAGGTCTCGATGGCAAGGCGGCAGTCCACGCCTTGGCGGTCGAGCTCCACCATCTTGTCTATGACGTTGCGGTAGCCGCGCTTGTAGCGCAGGTGGTCGAGGCCGAGCGTGTTCTGGAGGAAGTCGGTGAGCTCGTTGGAGGTCACCGAGTCGGTGACGACGCAGGTGCCGGGATGGTCCTCGGCCACCAGACACGCCGCCAGGGCCACGATGGCGTTGCGGTTGATCTCGCAGCCGTGCTCGTCCACGGCGCTGGAGCGGTCCACGTCCGCGTCGAAGATGACGCCCAGGTCCACGCCGGACTCCCTCACCTTGGCGCAGATGGAGGCCATGGCCTGCTCGTTCTCGGGGTTGGCGGGGTGGTTGGGGAAGTGGCCGTCGGGCTCGAGGAACTGGCTCGAGGAGACATCGGCGCCGAGCGGGGCGAGCACGTCGGTGGCGAAGAAGCCGCCCGAGCCGTTGCCCGCGTCCACGCACACCTTGAGGCCCGCGAGCGGGGAATCCTCGCTGCCGAGGGCGTCGCAGATGATGCCGCGAAGATGCGCGGAGTAGACGGCGAGCAGGTCGCAGCGCCCCATGGGAGAGGCGGCCTCGTGCGGAACCTTGGCCAGCTCCTCGTCGGAGCCGGCGACCTCCAGGATCCTCACGATGTCCGCGCTCTCGAGGCCGCCGTCGCGAGAGAAGAACTTGAGCCCGTTGCGGTTCCAGGGCAGATGGCTCGCGGTGACCATGCACGAGCCGTCGGCCGAGACATCCGGGAAGACGCACGACATGAACATGGCGGGCGTCGTGGCAAGCCCGCAGTCCACCACATGGACGCCGAGCAGGATGAGGCCCTCCTCCACAGCCGCGAGGAGGTTGGGACCGGAGAGGCGCGGGTCGCGCCCGCAGGCCATGACGAGCTCGGAGACGGGCTTTCCGGCATGCTCGGAGAGCCAGCCCGCGTACGCCTGGGCGATCCTCTTGGCCGCCTCCGGCGTGAGGTTGACGTCCTCCCCCGCGACGCCCGGCATGGCGATGCCGCGGACGTCGCTTCCGTTGTGGAGCTTGGAATAGTCTGGCATGGGTCCTCCTCGACGTTGCCTGCCGAAGCGTGGCGAGGCATTTCTTGCCGTCGGATGCCGGACAGCCAAGACGCGAGGCGAACGGCCCTGGGCGTCCGCATCCGGCATGTCTTCTCCCCAAGAAGCGTAGCATCACGAGCGCGCCCCCGTTCTGTGGGATAATCCCCACGACCCTGCTTATTCCAAGGAACGGCAGCTCCTCGCCGGCCATGCCCGTGGCCGCGCCGGGCCCGTGCCGACCGTCGTCTCCAAAGGGGAGAACAATGCCGGAAGAGCGTCCCAGCTTCCCTGCCCGCGCCGTCGTGACCGCAGGCATGCCCTATGGCAACAAGAGCCTGCATTTCGGCCACATAGCAGGCGTGTTCGTACCTGCGGACTTCTACGCCCGCTTCCTGCGCGACCGCATCGGGAAGCAGAACGTCGTGTTCGTATCCGGCACCGACTGCTTCGGCTCGCCGATCATGGAGGGCTATCGCAAGAAGGTGGAGGGCGAGGGCTACGAGGGCTCGATCCTGGACTACGTGCGCACCAACCACGACTCGCAGAAGTCCGCGCTCGACGCCTACGAGATAAGCTGCGACCTCTACGCGGGCTCCGGGCTCGAGCCGGCGGCCCCCGTGCACGCCCGCATGAGCGCCGACGTCATAGAGCGGCTGCACGAGCGCGGCTACCTGCGCAAGATGAGCACCCGGCAGTTCTACGACGTGAAGGCGGGCCAGTTCCTGAACGGCCGGCAGGTACAGGGCCACTGCCCGGTGAAGGGTTGCAAGTCGGAGAAGGCCTACGCCGACGAGTGCGACCTCGGCCACCAGTTCGACCCCGAGGAGCTCATCGATCCCGTCTCGCAGCTCACCGGCACCAAGCCCGAGCTGCGCCCGGTGGACAACTGGTACTTCGACCTGCCACGCTTCCAGGAAGAGCTCGAGGGGCTCTGCGACGAGTGGGAGGCCGACCCGCAGGTGCGCCCCGTCGTGTCCTCCACCGTGCGCGAGTCCTTGGCCAAGCCCGTCATCTACATCCAGGCCAAGTACCGCGAGGCCTTCGAGGCCGTCGAGGCCGAGCTCCCCTCCCACGAGGTGGCCGAGCCGCAGGGCAACCAGGGCTCCCTCGCCGTCACGTTCGAGGGATGGGAGGACCGCGACAAGGCGCGCGAGGCGCTCGAGGACGCCGGCGTGAGGTTTCGCGCGGGCAAGACCCTCCTGCCCTTCCGCATAACCGGCAACATCTCCTGGGGAGTGCCAGCGCCCGACATGGACGGCCTTACGGGCCTCACGGTGTGGTGCTGGCCGGAGAGCCTCTGGGCCCCCATCTCGTTCACCGAGACCGTGGTGGAGGGCGCCCCCGAAGGACGCTACGCGAGCCGCGACTGGCACGACTGGTGGTGCGCCGACGACGCCCAGGTGTTCCAGTTCATAGGGCAGGACAACATCTACTTCTACTGCGTGGCGCAGCCCGCCCTGTGGAACGCGCTCGACTGGGGCCTCTTCCAGGACACCCCCGTGGCCAACTACCACGTGCTCTTCATGAACAAGAAGGCGTCGAGCTCCGGCTCCATACGGCCGCCCATGGCCGACGAGCTGCTCTCCTACTACACCCCCGAGCAGCTCCGCGCCCACTGGCTGGGGCTCGCGCTGGACAGCAAGGCCGTCTCCTTCTCGCCCAAGCCGCTGGACACGTCCGTCTCGCACAAGGACAAGAAGACGGGCGAGGAGGTCCTCGTGAAGGACGACCCGCGCGTCGTGGACCCGGTGCTCAAGGAGGGGACGTTCCTCACCAACATCCTGAACCGCCTGGCGCGCAGCTGCTTCTACGGCGCGCAGAACGTGTGCGGCGGGAGGCTGCCTGTTCCCGAGCCCGCGAGCGAGGCCGTCAAGGCCTGCCGCGAGGCGACGCTCGCCTTCGAGCGCGCTGCCCACGACGTGGACATCCACGGCGCGCTCGCGGTGGCCGAGGCCTTCTGCCGCGACGCCAACAAGCGCTGGGACGAGACGAGCAAGGCGGCCAAGGGAGACGATGCCGCCTATGCGGCGGCGCTGGCCGACGCCTTCTGCGCCCTGCGCACGGCGGCGCTGCTGTGGCATCCCGCCGTGCCCGCCGGCTGCGAGCTCATCTGCGAGCACCTGGGGTTCGACCCGGAGGCGTTCTTCAGCTGGGACCACGCCTTCGAGGGGCCGCGCGACCTTGCCCGCGCCCTGGGCGAGGAGCCGGACGCCCACGAGCTCGTGGAGCTGCCGCCGCGCTTCGACTTCTTCGAGAGGCATCCGAGCCAGGCGAAGAGGAAGGCGTAGACGCCGCCTCGCGCCCATGCGCGGGGACGTGCATGGGTGCCGCAGGAGGCATGGACCCCGAGACGAAGGAGCCGCCGTGCATGCGCAACAGAACGCAACCGAGATGCCGGAACGCGTGATTCCTCAGGTGAGGCGCGTGGACACGCCAGACGGCGCCAGGCTCGCCGTGTTCGTCTACGACGCCCGCCCCGCGGACGCCGCCGAGGCGCTGCCGGTGCTCTGCCTGCATGGCAACGGCGGCTCGCACATGTCGTTCGAGGGCATCGCCCAGGCGCTCTGCCGCGAGCGGGCCGTGATCGTCCCCGACATGCGCGACCAGGGGATCTCCACTCGAGGGGACGCGGGCGAGCTCACCTACGAGCTTCTCGCGGACGATGCCGCCTGCGTGCTGGACGCGCTCGGGACCGCCCGGGCCGCGGTGCTCGGTTTCTCCGACGGCGGCATCGAGGCGCTGCTTCTGGCGCGCGACCATGCGAGGCAGGTCGCCGGCATCGTGACGATGGGCGCGAACCTCGTGCCCGAGGGCGTGGAGGGCACCTCCGACATGGCGGCCGACGAGGCGCTCTACCGCTCGCTCGAAGGCGACTTCCCGGCCGCCGCGCGCCAGGCGGAGCTGCTGCGCCTCATGCTCGACCACCCGCACATCTCCCCCGCCTCGCTCGCCAAGGTGGCCTGCCCGGCCACGATAATGGCCGGCGAGTTCGACATGATCCTGCCCGAGGAGACCGAACGGATCGCCGCGGCCATCCCCGGAGCCCGGAAGGTCATCGTGCCCGGTGCCGGCCACAGCCTCATGCGCGATGCCCCCGAGGCCGTGGAGCAGGAGGTCCGCGCGCTCATCGCCCTCGCCGAGCAGGGCCGAGCGAGGGGCCGAGGGCCCGACGATCCAGACGACACGGACGGCGCGAGAGACGACGGAGGACCCGCATGCCCTACAAGCTGATAGCCTCGGACTTCGACGACACCCTGGTCCCGCGCACGCGCGTCGTGGGAGAGCGCGCCGTCCGCGCCATAGGTGCCGCCGTGGACCAAGGCGCGCTGTTCGTGCTCTCCACCGGGCGTGACATGCACGTGGCCCGTCCCGTGCTCGAGCAGCTGGGGCTCTACGGGCGCGACGACCAGTACGCCGTGCTCGTCAACGGCTGCATCGTGACCACGCTCGCCGGCAACGCCATCGCGCGGCACCACATGGACAAGGCCGATGCCGAGCTCTGCTATGCGATCGCGCGCGAGCGCGGCTACTTCGTGCAGGTCAACGCCATGGATGCGACCTACGTGGCCAACGTGCCCGAGAGCCTCACCTCGCTCGGCTCCACCACCGACGCCATCGAGATGGACGAGCACGACCTCTCATTCCTGGGCGACACCCCCGTGCTGAAGGTGCTCTACCTCCACGAGGGCGAGGACTACCTGCGAAGCATCGCCGCCGGGCTACCCCAGCTCACCTCGCGCCTCGACGTGACCTACTCCTCCGACTACTGCCTGGAGTGGCTGCCGCGCGGCGTCACGAAGGCGACGGGGCTCCGCGAGCTCTGCGAGCGCCTCGGCCTCGGGATGTCCGACGTCTTGGCGATCGGGGACTCGTCCAACGACGCGGAGATGCTCGAGGCGGCTGGCCTCGGCGTGGGCGTGGCCAACATCACCAAGGCCGCCCGCCCCTTCTGCGACTACGTGTGCGAGGCCGAGTGTGACGAGGGCGTGGCGGAGGCCATCGAGCGCTTCGTGCTCGGCTAGGCGACGTTCGCGCAGACCGCCTCCGCCAGAAACGCCGTTGCGCCCTCGCCCAGACGGTCGTCGTAGTAGGCGCGGAAGCGCGCGTCCTCCACGTGGCTCCTCACGAGCATGCGGTGTGCCTCGGGCGTGTAGCGGCCCTCGCCCCAGTAGCCGCGGATCCACGCGGCGTGCATGCGCGCGAGCTTGGCCGACTCCGTGCCCTTGGGGTCGCCCGTCGCCATAGCGCAGGCCAGCTGCTTGAGAATCGCCTTGCCGAGCGCCTCCAGGTCCTGCCACTCGTCCTCGTCCATGGCCTCGAGCGCGACGTTGGAGGCGTCCATCGCCTCGTCGCCGTAGCGCTCGCGCACCTCGGCGCCGTACGTGCGCTCGTTCTCCTCGATTGCCGCCCTCCTCAGGGCCTCGAACCGTGCCTTGTCGCCCATCTGGACGCCTCCTTCCTCCTCCGCGAGCGCCGCCCGCGCGTTGGCTATCAGCGAGTCGATCTGCCCGCGACGAGCCAGCAGCGCGTCGATCTGGGCGGCGAGCGCCGCCCTCACGTCGGCCTCGCTCCCATCGAGCGTGCGCCGTATGGCATCCAGGCCCATGCCGCATGCGCGGAAGAGCAGGATCTTCTGCAGGCGCGCCAGGTCCGCAGGCGCATAGGCGCGGTAGCCGTTCTCGCGCCGCGCGGGCACGAGCAGCCCCTTGCTCTCGTAGTGGCGCAGCGTACGCTCGGTGACGCCGGAGAGCCGTGCCACCTCGCCGATCGGGTAGGTCGCGTCCTCGCCGCGCCTGCCCGCCTGCCTGTTCGTCTCGGGTCGTCCCATGTCGCTCACCTCGCGGGGCATCGTAGGCCCTGACGCGACGGAAGGGTCAAGCCTCGTTCTCCCCTTTTTCTTGATGCCGCAGGCGATGCGGCATCAGACGATGCGGGCCGCATGCCCGCAAGCATGAAGGAAGGAGGGCCCCTCCCGCCGCAGCCCCATGCGAGCCACGGCCGAAGGGAGCCCTCCGAACCGGAACGCCGATGCCTTGCTGGCTCGGCGGCTAGTCCTCGTGCTCGATCACGATCTTGCACTCGTCGTTGGTGCCCGAGGCGAAGAGCTTCACGAACGCCGCCTGGATGGACTCCGCGTCGTCCGGGATGATCGAGGTGATGGTGGAGAGGAACATCCCCTGGTTGTCGCGAACCATCTCGAAGGCCTTCTTGTAGTCGGCCCACGAGAAGTAGAGGCCCGACTTGATGGAGAGCTCCTTGAAGTAGAGGGCCTGCGTGGAGAAGCTCGCCCTCGGGGAATGCATGCCGAGCATCACGATGGTCGCGCCAGAGCTGGCAAGGGCGATGAGGCCGTCGTAGTCGTCCACGCCCACGCAGTCGATGATGTGGCGGAAGCCGCCCTCGGGGGTGAGCGCCTTGAGCTTCTCCTCGTAGTCCGGCTCCTTGACCGAGATGCACTCGTCCACGAAATCGAACGTGTTGCAGAACTCGGTGCGCGAGAGGCTGCGCCCGGTCATGATGACCTTGCCGGCGCCGAGGAGCTTGGCCGTGGCGGCGGCGTAGATGCCGATGGGGCCGTTGCCGGAGACGAGCACGTCCTCGCCCGGCTTGAGGCCCAGGTACCTCACGCCATGCAGCGACACGGCCACCGGCTCTACGATGGCGCCGAGCTGCATGGGCATGTCGTCCGGCATCGGGATCACGTAGTCGCCGCGGACGCGCACGTAGGGCCCGTAGGCACCTGGCGCGGAGACGCCTGGGTTGTCCACCATCATCTGCGCGCAGAGCTGCTCGCGGCCGGACTTGCAGAACTCGCACTCGCCGCAGGAGTTGAACTCGGCGGCCAGCACGCGCTGGCCCTTCGTGAAGCCGTACTCGCCCGGATCCTCGATGTAGCCGGAGAACTCATGGCCGGGCGTGAAGCCCATGCCGCCGAAGCCGTTCCAGAACATGTTGTCCGAGCCGCAGATGGCGCAGTACTTCGTCTTTATCGTGACCCACTTGCCACCGGCCTTGGGCATCTCCGTGGACTCGGCATCCTTGAAGTGCCTCAGCTCGTCGATCACCACGGTCCTCATACGCGTCCCCTTTCGTCTGCGTGCCGACCATGCATGCGCTGCGCAGGCTCGTGCGCACAGGATGCGGCACGTCCCCGCAGCCTCGCCTTGTGGCCATGCTATTTCTTCTGGCGGCAGTTGGAGGCGATGCGGCCGCTGTGGGCGTCCGGCCATAGGTAAACGGTTTCATAAGACGAAAGCACCGCCATCCCTCTCGGGACAGCGGTGCTTCTTCGCGAATGGGCCCGAAAGA
>CADBMC010000111.1 GCA_902795635.1 uncultured Coriobacteriaceae bacterium
GTTCGACACGCCGACCAAGCACGGCAAGCAGGTCATCGTCTTCGGCGGCGGCAACGTGGCCATGGACGCCGTGCGCACGGCCAAGCGCCTGGGCGCCGAGCA
This sequence comes from uncultured Coriobacteriaceae bacterium, assembly GCA_902795635.1. GTDB lineage: Bacteria > Actinomycetota > Coriobacteriia > Coriobacteriales > Atopobiaceae > CADBMC01. The sequence continues at coordinate 103 of CADBMC010000111.1, forward strand.
TGCCATCATCGCGTATCGCCGCACCGAGGCCGAGATGCCCGCCCGTCGCGCCGAGCTGCACCACGCCAAGGCCGAGGGCGTCGAGGTCCGCGAGCTGGTGGCCCCGCTCGAGCTTCTGGCCGGCGAGGACGGATCGGTGTGCGCGGCGCGCGTCCAGCGCATGGAGCTCGGCGAGCCGGATGCCTCCGGCCGTCGTCGCCCGGTGCCCATCGAGGGCGCCATCGAGGAGATCCCCTGCGACGTCGCCATCTCCGCCATCGGCACGAACGCCAACCCCGTGACCCGCATGATCGGCGACGAGGAGCTCAACAAGTGGGGCTACATCGTTGCCGACGAGGACGGCCGCACGACCGACCCGCGCATCTGGGCAGGCGGCGACATCGTGACCGGCTCGGCCACCGTCATCCTGGCCATGGGCGCCGGCAAGAAGGCCGCCGCGAGCATCACCAAGACGCTGCTCGGGTAGCCTCGCGCCGCATCGCCCCGGCCGCCCAGCCACGTTTGAGGACGGACCCTCGGCATGAGCCGAGGGTCCGTTTCCTTCCATATGTGTCCTTGCTGCTCAGACCCCGCTGCCGCCCGGGTCCCGCGCCCGGGCACACGGGCCTTGCGCGGCAGGCGGCTTCGTGCGATGGGCCACGTCGCCCGGCGTCGCGACTAGATGCCTTCCTTGGCGATGACCTCCTTGAGGGCGGCCGCCGAGCGCTGCAGCTCGACCTCCTCCTCTGCGGAGAGCGGGATGGGCACGTGCTGCTCGAACCCGTCGGCACCCACGATCGCCGGCATGGAGAGGCACACGTCCTCCACGCCGTGCTCGCCGTGCATCATTACCGAGACGGGCAGGATGGACTTCTCGTCGTGGACGATCGCCTCGCAGATCCTGCGCACGGACATGGCAATGCCGTAGAACGTCGCGTGCTTCTTCGAGATGATCTCGTAGGCGCTGTTGCGCACCTGCTCCTCGATGTGGGCCTGCGATTCGACGTGGTGGTAGTGGCCGCGCATCTCGCAGAAGTCCGAAAGCGGCACGCCCGAGACGTTCGCGCTGCTGAACGCCGCGATCTCGCTGTCGCCGTGCTCGCCGACGATGAAGGCATGGACGCTCCTGCTGTCCACGTGCAGGTGCTCGCCCAGCTTCGAGCGCAGGCGCGCAGAATCCAGCACCGTGCCCGAGCCTATGACGCGGCTCTCCGGCAGGCCCGATAGCCGCAGCGCCGTGTAGGTGAGGATGTCCACGGGGTTCGCCACGACGAGCAGGATGCCCTGGAAGTCCCTCTTGGCGATCTCTGGGATGATGGAGCGGAAGATTCCCACGTTCTTGTGGACGAGGTCCAGCCTCGTCTCGCCGGGCTTCTGGGCCGCGCCGGCGGTGACCACGATGATCCCCGCGTCCGCCGCGTCGTCGTAGTTCCCCGCATGGATCTGCTGCGGGCTCACGAACGGCACGCCGTCGCTTATGTCCAGCGCCTCGCCCTCGGCCTTCTCCTCGTTCGCGTCGATGAGCACGATCTCGTTGAACATCCCGCTCTGCATCAGCGCGAACGCCGACGAGGAGCCCACGAAGCCGCACCCTACGATGGCCACCTTCTGGAAGTTGACAGACATCTCGGCATCTCCTTTGCTGCCAGGCCTTGCCCCAATCCCTCTGTCGCCAATGTAGCGCCGCCCCGATCATAATGCGTCGTCTTGGCAACGGATCCGGATGGTTAGCGCCTGGCCTTGAGCGTGGAGAAGATGCGGCCGTTGTGGCGGCGCACGAACGAGATGAAGCAGCCCTCCGAGTAGGCCAGCCCGGCGTTCCTCTGGCGGATGGGGGCGAGCATGAGGCGCATCATCTGCGTGCGCGGGCGCGCGGCGGCGACGGCCACCTGGGCGCGCTCGGAGCCGATCATGTCCGCGATCGCGGAGACCTTCTCGTCCTTCGACAGGTCGCACTCGGGATTGCAGACGTTCTCTATGCAGCCCACCAGACGCTCGATGTAGCGGCGCTGGACCATCTCCACGCTCGCGGGGTCGCCGTCGAGCTGCCAGTGGCTGTAGAGGTCCAGCATCCAGCCGTGCTCCTCCTCGCGCTTCTCGTAGAGGTCGGGGCGCCAGCGTTGGGTCTCGGAATCGGCACGAGCACGGGTGAAGTGGTAGTAGGCCTCGCTCATCACGCCCACGCGCTCGACGTCGCGTATGTAGTCGAGCACGAACGGGAAGTCGTCCATGAAGGTGTCGCGGAACCGGATGCCCAGGCGCTCGATGCGCGAGCGCAGGAAGAGCTTGTTCCACGGCGTGTAGAGCAGGTTGCGGTCGAAGAGCTCGTAGGCGGCGAGCCGGAACTCCTGCTGGCTCCCGAACACCTGCGAGGGATACGACTTGACCTCGGTGGAGCGCTCGTCGCCCTCGCCGAAGTAGGTGTCGATGAAGAAGCCGCACACGAGGAGCTCGAGGTCGTGGGCGCGCATGACGCCGACCATGTCCTCGAGCATGTAGGGGTCGCACCAGTCGTCAGCGTCCATGAAGTACACGTAGGTGCCCCTGGCGCGGTCGAGCGCGAGGTTGCGGGCGGCAGGCGCGCCACCGTTGGGCGTGTGGACGACCTCGATGCGGATGTCGCGCTCGGCCATGGAGTCCAGGATCGCTCCCGAGCGGTCGGTGGAGCCATCATCCACGCAGATTAGCTCGAAGTCGTCGAACGTCTGGTTCTGGATGCTCTCGACGGCCCGCGCCACGAACCGGTCCACGTTGTAGACCGGCATGATCACAGACACTGTAGGCGTCTTTACGGCAGCCAAGCCTTCCCCATCCACTCGACGACCGGTGCATGAAAAGCGCGCGCCGCACACGACCATGACGCAGCCATCGCACACGCGCACCATATAAAGGTTACCAGCGCACGGACTCCGTGGGCATGGCGCTCATGAGCTGACCCAAACTCCAGAACTCTGACAAATGCCGCAGCCCACGACGGCCATCCCGCGATGGCCAGGCGACGCGACGGCGCCTACGGCACGGCTCCTACAGCACGACCCCGCTCGCGTCCAGAGCCAGGCCCACGGCGACCCCTATCGCATAGAGCGCGGCGGTGATCGCGAGGTTCTGGCGCACGTCGCGGTTCTCGCGGTACAGGACGAGAAGCCCGGTGCCGCCCGCATCGAGGAGCCCCGCCATGAGCGCGCCCACCCCGAGGCTGCCGTCCAGGTAGAGCTGGGAGAGCGCCACCGAGGCGCCGCAGTTGGGGATGAGCCCCACGAGCCCCGCCAGAAGGACGGAACGCACGCGATGCCTGCCGAGGAAGGCGGCGATGGCGTCGTTGCCCACGAGCTCCACGGCAAGTCCCAACGCGATGCTCACGAGCAGGATGAAGAAGGCCGTCTGCACGGTGTGCACGAGGGCGGCGCGCACGATGGCGAGCGGGCCATGCGAATGGCCATGCGCGTGCCCGTGGTCGTGTCCGCAGGCCTCCCTGCAGGAGCACCCGCATCCGCAGGCGTCGTCGGGCACGGCAGGGGCGTCCCCGGCCTCGTCCGCGTCCTCGCAGGAGCAGTGGGCGCGCTCGCAGAGGTCGTGGATGTGCTCGTGCGTCTGGCCGATGCCGAGCGAGCGGAACACGGCGTCGATCGTGAGGCCAGCGACCATGCCCACGACCACCTTCAGCGCTATGAGCGAGCCCATGGTGGAGAGCGGCGCCTGCCCGGCGAGGAACACCGGGACCATCTCGTCGGACGTGGAGAGGATCACCGCGATGAGCGTGCCCACGCTCACCACGCCTCCCGCGAAGAGCGTCGCCGCCATGGCGGAGAAGCCGCACTGAGGAAGGGCGCCGAGCACAGAGCCGATGACGGGCCCGAGCCTGCCGGCGCGCATGACGGCGTCGCGCGCCTTGCCCGAGGTGCCGTGCTCGAGGGCCTCCATAGCCAGATAGGTCACGAACAGGAACGGCACGAGCTTGAGCGTGTCGACGAATGCGTCGAGCAGCGCGTCTGCCACCACGTCCAACATCAGCACGACTCCCCTCTCGCCTCGTCCCATGGCCTGAGCAGGCCGAGCGGGTATTCTACACCAGCGAACACGAGCCCCTTGGCCGGCGCCGTGGGACCAGCCTTCGTCCGGTCGAGCGCGGCGAGCGCCTCGGCGAGCCAGCTCGCGTCGCGATGCCCGCGGCCCACCTCGGCAAGCGAGCCCACGATCGTGCGCACCATCGAGTGAAGGAACGCGTTGGCCCGCACGTCCACGAACACGAGCCGCTCGCCGGCCTCCTCTCCCTCGCGCACGCGGAGCTCCTGGACCTCGCGGCACGTGGGGCGGCCCTCGGAGGAATCCGCCTTGCAGAAGCTCTTGAAGTCGTGCTCGCCCACGAGGGCCTGCGCCGCCTCGTCCATGGCGGCGACGTCGAGCCCGCAACGAAGCCACCAGGCGTGCTCCCATGCGAGCACGGGACGCGCCGGGCCGCAGGCGATGCGATAGCGATAGGTGCGGGAGAGGGCGTCGAAGCGCGCCGAGAACGCCGGCGGCGCCAGGTAGGCCGCCGAGACGGAGATGTCGTCGGGAAGGAGCGCCGAGAGCCCCACCATGAGCCTGCGCTCGGGCAGGCGGAGCTCGGAGGCGGACACGGGCAGGCTCACGTGCTGGGCGAGCGCGTGCACGCCGGCGTCCGTGCGCCCCGCGCACACGACCCGCGCCTCGCGACGCAGGAAGGTGGAGAGCGCGCGCTCGAGCTCGCCTGCCACGGTGCGCTGGCCGGGCTGAGAGGCGAAGCCGGCGAACCCCGCCCCGCGATAGCCCACGCGCAGCACGAGGCTCGCGGCGGCCGGCACGCCGCCCACGAGGGGCACGTCCCTCTCGTCTATGCCAGGGCGCCTGATGCCCTCCATGCGCTCGCCCCCCGTCCTCGCCAGGCCGCATCGTGTCGCACATCCCGATGCGCGACTGCCGCCTGGCCGTTGCCATATCCTATCCCCACACGAGGGCCGCCACGAACGCGACCGCCCCGCATGCCAGCACGACCCAGTCCGCCGCCTTGGGCGCCTCCGCCATGCTCGTGCGCCCCTCCCCCGCGTAGAGGCGGTCCTGCATGGCCTCCGCCAGCCGGTCCGCATGCCCGAAGAGCGACACGACCACGGGCGTGAGCACCCCTCCCCACGCGGAGAGCCGCTCCCTGAGGCCGCCCTCCGAGAAGTCCATGCCGCGGGCGCGCTGGGCGCACACGACGCGGTCGAACTCATCGACGCAGATGGGGATGAAGCGCAACGCGATCGAGAGCACCATGGCGATGTCTGCCGTCGGAAGGCCGAGCCGGCCCAGCGGCGAGAGCACCCAGCCGCAGGCATCGGCCAGCTCCGTCGTGGTGGTGGTCGTGCTCACGACGAGCGCGAGCCCGAGCAGGCCCAGCACCCTCACGACCGCGAAGGCGCCGTTGCCAAGCCCCAGGAGGCTGAGCCCGAGCCCGTGAATGAGCGTCACGTCGCCGGTGCCGTCGAAGCGCAGGGTGTTGGCCACGATCACGAACACGAGGATCACGGCGCAGGGCCGGGCCGCACGTGCCAACGTGGCCGCGCTGACGCCCGCCAACGCCATGCCGCACGCGAGGAGCGCCACGATGCCCGCCATCACGAGCATGCTTGGCCTCGCGAAGGCCAGGATGGTGGCCATGAGGAGCACGGCGAGCTTCACGCGCGCATCGAGCGCATGGAGCGGGCCGGCGCCCTCCACGTAGGTGCCAAGCGGAAGCGCCCTGCTCATGGCCGCGCCTCCCCTCTGCCGCCCAGAGGCTCGCCTGTCTCCTGCGCGGCCTCGGGCCATGCCTGCCCGGCCTCGGGCCATGCCTGGGGAGCCCTGCGGGCGCAGGCGGAGCCTATGGCGAGCGCCAAGGGCATCTCGAGTCCCGCCGATGCCAGCACGGCAGGGTAGCGCATGAGCGCGGCAGGCGCCCCCTCCCACACGTCCCGGCCGTGCGAGAGCAGCACCACGTCGTCTGCCACCCTGAGCCACTCGCACACGTCGTGGCTCACCACCACGACGGCGTTCCCGCGATCGGCAAGCTCGCGCACGAGCGAGCGCAGGCGCGCACGCCCCGCCCCATCGAGCCCCGCCGTTGGCTCGTCGAAGACGTAGGCATCCGCGCCCAGCGAGAGCACGGCCGCAAGCGCCACGCGCCGTGCCTGCCCGCCGGAGAGCTGGAAGGGGGATCGGTCGCGCAGGGCCGCCAGCCCGAAGGCCTCGAGCATCTCGTCCACGCGCCGCTGCAGGTCGCGTCCGCGGATGCCCGCACGCGACGGCGCGAAGGCCACCTCCTCGGAGACGGTGGCGCAGAAGAGCTGCTCCTCAGGCCTCTGGAACGAGAGGCCCACCATGCCGGGCCTCACGAGCTTGCCCATGAGGGTCGCCATGCCCTCGTCGGGCTCCAGCACGCCCGCGAGCACGCGCAGGGCCGTGGACTTTCCCGAGCCGGAAGGCCCGGCCATGAGCATGACCGTGCCGGCGGGCACCGCCACCCCGCAGCGGTTCAGGGCGTGGACGCCCTGCTCGAACACTACGCTCGCCTCGCGCATGCCCAGGGCGGCCACGCCACCCCTGCGCTCGCGCAGGGCTCCCATCGCCGCAGCGGCCTCCTCCGCAACCCCGTGCTCGATCGCGAATGCCGCGACGCGTTCCGCCGCCTCTCGCTCGTCCGCGGCGTCTCGCAGCTCCCCTAGGGAAAGCCCTGCGGCCACAAGCGGCGAGAGCACCCGCGCGAGCATGTCGTCGGCCATGCCGGAGCGTGCGAGCAGGTCTGCCCGCGAGAGGAGCTCGTCCACGCCGCCTGCCCAGCCGACCAGCCCGTCCTCGACCAGCACCACGCGGTCCGCGCAGATGACGTCCGCCGCCTCGTGCGTGACGAAGAGCACCCCGCGGCCGGCTTGTGCCATGTCTACGAGCAGCTCTCGGACCTCCGCACGCGACGGGCCGTCAAGAAACGAGGTGACCTCGTCCGCCACCAAATAGCGCGTCCCCATGGCAACGATGCCGGCGAAGGCGAGCCGCTGCTGCTCGCCGCCGGAGAGCGCGTCCGTGCGCCGCAGCTCGTAGCCGGACAGGCCGCACGCCTCGAGCGAGGTGGCCACGCGCCGGCGCACCTCCGCAGGGTCCAGCCCTAGGTTGCAGGGGCCGAACGCAACCTCGTCGAACACCCGCGAGCTCACGATTTGGTCCTGGGGATCCTGCCTCACGAGGCCCACGAGCATGGAGCAGGCGCGTCGCTCTGCGGCGCCTGCCTTCGGGTCGCGGCCGTCCACGGCAACCGACCCGCCGGACGCCAGCAGCGAAGCCGCAGCGAGCCGCGCCAGCGTGGACTTGCCCGAGCCATTTGGCCCTACGACTGCCACGATCTCGCCTGGGGCCACGTCGAGCGTGACGCCGCGCACGCAGGGCGCATCGGCGCCAGGATAGGCGTAGGTCACGTCCCTCAGCTCGATCATGGCACCTCCTCGTCCCCTCTCGCCAAGCTCTGGGTGGCGCGGCCTCCCATGCACGTGCCCGCCATCGTCGCTCCCATAAAGCAAGGGGAGGCCAAGCTGAGCCTGGCCTCCCCCTTTGCGTCTCTCTTGAGCCAGAGCGCTACTCGGCCGGCTCCTCGGCAGGAGCCTCCTCGTCGGCAGCCTCTGCCGGCTCGGCCTCAGCCTCGGTGGCCTCGGCCTCGGGCTCGGTGGCCTCCGGCTCGGCCTCGGCGGGCTCGGGCTCGGCAGGGGCCTCCTCGACGGGCTTGACCTCGGCGACCTTCGTCGTGGCAGGCGCGGCCTTCTTGGCGTGGACGGGCTCGTTGCAAAGCTCGATGATCACCATCTCGGCGCCGTCGCCCTTGCGGTGGCCAAGGCGCATGATGCGGGTGTAGCCGCCGTTGCGGTCGGCCCACATGCCCTGCTCGGCCTTCTCGAAGATCTCGCGGACGAGCTCCTTGTCGCCGATCTTGGCAATGGCGTTGCGGCGAGAGGCGAGGTCGCCCTTCTTCGCCCACGTGATCACGGCATCGACGTCGGGACGGATGGCCTTGGCGCGCTGCACGTTCGTCTTGATGCGGTCATTGGTGAACAGGGCGCAGACCAGGCTGCGACGCATCGCCTTGGTGTGGCTCGCGTCGGTCCCGAGCTTCATCCCGTGCTTCTTGTTGTGTCTCATCTCTCGGTACTCCTATACGATGACGCGTCGGGGCTAGGCCTTGAGGCCCAGGCCCATCGACTCGAGCTTGTCCTTGACTTCCTCAATGGACTTCACGCCGAAGTTGCGGATGTTCAGCAGGTCGTTCTCCGAGAACTCCACGAGCTGGCGCACGGAGTGGATGCCGGCGCGCTTGAGGCAGTTGTAGGAGCGGACCGAGAGGTCCAGGTCCTCGATCTGCTTGTCGAGCTCGGAGTTGTCGCTCTCGGGGCTCGTCGCGAAGATGGAGGCCTCCTCGACGTCGTCGTCGAGCGACATGAACGCGTTCATGTGCTGCGAGATGATGTTCGCAGCCTCGATGACGGCTTCCTTCGGGGTGATGGCGCCGTTGGTCTCGACCTCGAGCACCAGACGGTCGTAGTCGGTGTGCTGGCCGACGCGGCAGGGCTCGACGGCCTTGGCGCAGCGACGCACGGGCGAGTACAGCGAGTCCACGCGGATGAGCCCGATCGGGTCGCCCTCGCGCTCGTTGTCCTCGCCGGCCACGTAGCCGCGACCGCAGCCGATGCGCACCTGCATGGCAAGGTGGCCGCCTTCGCCGATGGTGCAGATCACGTGGTCGGTGTTGACCAGCTTGAACTCGGCGGGGACGGTGAGGTCCGCGCCGGTGACGGTGGCGGGGCCATCCACGTTGACGGTGGCCGTCGCCTCCTCCGCGGTGCCCATCTTCTTGAAGACGAGCCCCTTCACGTTGAGAACGATGTCGGTGACGTCCTCGTAGACGCCGTCGACGGTGGTGAACTCGTGCTGCACGCCATCGATCTGGATCGCCTCGGCTGCAGCGCCCTCAAGGCTCGAGAGCAGGACGCGCCTCAGCGAGTTGCCGAGGGTGTCGCCATACCCGCGCTCGAGCGGCTCGACCGTGACACGCGCAAGGTTGTCGTTGACCTCTTCTACCGACACCTCGGGCCGGATGAATTCGGACATGGAAGAACCTCCTCGCGTGCGCTTACTTCGAATAGAGCTCGACGATGAGCTGGGGCTCGATGGTGCCGTCCGTGAGGATGTCAATCTGGTCGCGCGACGGGGTGGAGAGCACGGACCCCGAGAGCTTCTCGATGTCGACCTCGAGCCAGGCCGGCACGGCCACATGGGCAGACGCGATGATGGACTCCTGGATGGGCAGGAGGTCCTTGTACTTGGGGGCGACGGCCACTACGTCGCCGACCTTCACCTGGAAGGAGGGGATGTCGACGCGCTTGCCGTTCACGGTGATGTGGCCGTGGCGGACGGTCTGGCGGGCCTCCTTGCGGGTGCGGGCGAAGCCGAGACGGAACACGACGTTGTCGAGGCGGCTCTCGAGCAGCACCATCAGGTTGTCGCCCGTGACGCCCTCGACCTTGAGCGCCTTGTCGTAGTAGCCGCGGAACTGGTCCTCGAGCACGCCGTAGATGAACTTGGCCTTCTGCTTCTCGCGAAGCTGGTGGCCGTACTCGGACTCCTGGCGGCGGCGACGACGCGGCTGCCTGTTGGAGGTCTTGTTGTAGCCCATAACGACGGGATCGATGCCAAGCGCGCGGCACCTCTTGAGGACTGGCGTCCTATCAACTGCCATGGTTATCTATCCTTCCGAAGCTACACGCGACGACGCTTGCACGGACGGCAACCGTTGTGCGGGATGGGGGTCTTGTCCTGGATGCTCGAGACCTCGAGGCCCGCGGCCTGGAGGGCGCGGATGGCGGTCTCGCGGCCCGAGCCGGGCCCCTTCACGAACACGGCGACCTTGTGCAGGCCGTGCTCCATGGCAGCCTTGGCGCAGGCCTCGGCAGCGACCTGTGCGGCGAAGGGCGTGGACTTGCGGGAGCCCTTGAAGCCCACCGTGCCGCCGGACTGCCAGGCGATCACGTTGCCCTGGGGGTCGGTGATGGAGATGATCGTGTTGTTGAACGTCGACTTGATGTGGGCCTGGCCCACGGCGATGTTCTTGCGGTCGGCGCGACGCACGCGCGACGCGGTGCGCTGGTTCTTCTTAGCAGTAGCCATTTCTCAGTCTCCTAGCCCCTCTTCTTGCCGCCGACCTGACGACGCGGCCCCTTGCGGGTGCGCGCGTTCGTATGGGTGCGCTGGCCGTGGACAGGGAGGCCCTTGCGATGGCGAAGGCCGCGGTAGCAGCCGATCTCCATCAGGCGGGAAATGTTCTGGCGACGCTCACGACGCAGGTCGCCCTCGACGGTGTAGTCGGCGTCGATGGCGTCGCGCAGGCGCGTGACCTCGTCCTCGGTGAGGTCACGGACGCGAGTGTCGGGGTTGACCCCGGCCTTCTCGCAAATCTTGGTGGCGCTGGTGCGCCCGATGCCGTAGATATAGGTGAGTCCGATCTCGACGCGCTTCTCGCGCGGGAGGTCGACGCCGTTGATACGAGCCACTCTGACTCCCTCCCTAGCCCTGACGCTGCTTGTGGCGCGGGTTCTCGCAGATCACGTAGACCTTGCCATGGCGACGGATGATCTTGCACTTGTCGCACATCTTCTTGACCGAAGGACGTACCTTCATGATGTTCCTTCCGGTAGCTCTTCTCGTGGTACCTGGTACTTGCAATTCGTTGACGCAGGTGGAGCTGCGCCAAGCTATCTCATCGCCCAGCCGCAGGCGTGATTCTTCCAACTCATGTACGGGTTCGGCTCCCCGGCTGCCGCACCCGGCCGCAGGCCCTACTTGTAGCGGTAGGTGATGCGTCCGCGCGTGAGGTCGTACGGGGAGATCTCCACGACGACCTTGTCTCCCGGCAGGATGCGGATGTGGTTCATCCGGCTCTTCCCCGAGATCGTGCAAAGAACCGTCTTGCCGTTCTCGAGCTCGACGTTGAACATCGCATTGGGCAGCGGCTCGACGACCCTGCCCTCAAGCTCGATAGCGTCTGACTTCGCCACTCGGTTCCCTTCCTTCGAGCGCCCCGCTGCGCACGGTGCATGCGCATGATGCGGTTAGCAATCATAACAAACTCATGCCGCTTTGCCCTGCCTCACAGCGAAGACAGGGCAAAGTTGCTCAAAACCATCATGTCCGGCATAGCCGTCCGACCCGTTGCTCCCGCAGGACCCCAAACCCGCGGTGACAGGCCAAGCCGCTACGCCGCCCCTCCCTCCATCGCGCACCAAGGGCCCTCGTCGTCCGCGGTGAGGATGACGGGGCCTTCCTCGGTGATGGCGATGGTGTTCTCGTAGTGGGCCGCGAGCTTGCCGTCTGCGGTGGAGACGGTCCAGCCGTTGGGGCTCACGCGCACCCGGTAGCTGCCGGCGCAGATCATGGGCTCGATGGCGATGACCATCCCGGCCTCGAGGCGGACGCCGCGACCATGGCGCCCGTAGTTGGGCACGTTCGGGTCCTCGTGCATCTCGTGGCCGACGCCGTGGCCCACGTAGTCGCGCAGGACCCCGAAGCCGTGGCGTTCGGCGAGCTCCTGGCAGGCCGCGCCAACGTCGCCGATCCGGTTGCCCGGCACCGCCTGCTTGATGGCGGCCCTCAGGCAGTCGTGCGTGACCTCGCAGAGCTCCTTGGCCTCGCGGCTCGGCTCGCCCACATAGAACGTCCAGGCGTTGTCGCCCACCCAGCCGTCCTTCGTGGCGCCCACGTCGATGGAGACGATGTCTCCCTCCTGCAGGATCCTGTCAGGCGAGGGGATTCCATGGACCACCTGCTCATTGACGCTCGCGCAGATGGACGCCGGGAAGCCTCCATAGCCCTTGAACGTGGGCTCGGCGCCATGGATGCGGATGAAGCTCTCCGCCACTTGGTCGAGCTCCAACGTGGAGACGCCGGGCCTTACCATCGAGCCGACATGGCGCAGCGCCGCCTTGGCGACGCTGCCCGCTGCCTTCATCTGCTCGATCTCCTCCGGCGTCTTCCGGATGATCATAGGCCCAGGACCTTCTTCACGTCCGCATACACCTCGTCGACAGGGCGGTCCCCGTCAACGGACTTGAGGATGCCGTGGCCACGGTAGTAGTCCACGAGCGGTGCCGTCTGGCTCTGGTACACGTCGAGGCGATGCTGGATGGTCTCCGGCTTGTCGTCGTCGCGCTGGTACATCTCGCCGCCGCAGCGCGGGCACGTCACGTCGGCCTCGGTGCCGGTGTAGCCGCAGTTGCGGCAGGTGCGGCGCGTGGAGAGGCGCTTGACGATGACCTCGGGGGCCACGTCGACGAGAAGGGCCCCGTCGAGCGAGCGACCGAGCTCGGAGAGCTCGGAGTCGAGGCTCACGGCCTGCGCCGTGTTGCGCGGGAAGCCGTCCAGGATGAAGCCCCTTCGGGCGTCATCGGAGTCCAGACGGTCCTTGACGAGGTCGATCACGAGCTTGTCGGGGACGAGCTTGCCCTCGTCCATGTAGGACTTGGCAGCGCGCCCGAGCTTGCTCTCCGCCTTGACGGCAGCGCGGAGCAGGTCGCCCGTGGAGATGTGGGCGACGCCGAACTCCTCGACGAGCCTCTGCGCCTGCGTGCCCTTGCCGGCACCGGGAGCGCCGAGAAGAACGATGTTCATAAGCACCCCCTACTGGAAGAATCCGTCGTAGTTGTACATCTTCAGCTGGCTCTCGAGCTGGGCGATGGTGTCCAGCGCGACGCCGACCATGATCAGCACCGACGTGCCGCCGAAGGTCTGCACCAGGCTGTTCGAGGTGAACGCGAAGATGATGGACGGCACCACGGCTATGGCGGCCATGAAGAGGGCGCCGGGCAGCGTGATGCGGCTCACCGTGTGCTTGATGTAGAGCGCCGTGGCGGTGCCAGGGCGCACGCCAGGGATGAAGCCTCCCTGCTTGCGCAGGGTGTCGGCCGTCTCGTCGGGGTTGAACACCATCGAGGCGTAGAAGTAGGCGAACGCGACGATGAGCACGACGCTCAGGATCCAGTTGAGCCAGCCGCTCGAGACCATGGTCGCGAACGTGTTGATCCAGCCCACGTTCGGGAAGAAGATCGCGAGCTGCGCCGGGAGGTAGAGCACCGCGCTTGCGAAGATGATGGGCACGACGCCGGCGGTGTTCACCTTGATGGGCAGGTAAGTCGTCTGCCCGCCGAGGACCCTGCGGCCCACGACGCGCTTGGCAAACTGCACCGGAATGCGGCGCTGGCCGCGCTCCACATACACGATGAACGGGATGACCGCCGCCACCACGACGAGGATCAGCAGCGTAAGCAGCCAGCCGTTAGAGGCCGTCTGCACGGACTGGATGATCGAGGTGGGCATCCCCGAGATGATGTTCGTGAAGATGATGAGCGACATGCCGTTGCCCACGCCACGCAGCGTGATGAGCTCGCCCATCCACATGATGAGGATGGCGCCGCCGAGCAGCGCCACGACCACGACCACGTCCATGAGGATCTCGGGCATGCCCGCGGAGGCGAAGCTGATGCCGTAGGTCGAGCTCTTGAACAGGAAGAGGTAGCCCACGGCGGAAAGCGCCGCGAGGCCGACCGTGAGGTAGCGCGTGTACTGGGTGATGCGGCGCTGGCCCGCCTCGCCCTCACGCGCGAGGTCCTGCAGCGAGGGGATGACCCCCTGGAGCAGCTGCAGGATGATCTCGGCGGTGATGTAGGGCATGATGCCCAGGCTGAACAGCGAGACGCGCGAGAGCGCGCCTCCGGAGAACAGGTTCAGCACGGTGACGTAGCCGGCCTGCTCGGAGGCGAGCTCATAGGCGCCAAGCATCTCCGTGAACGGGATTCCCGGGACAGGGATGTAGGCCCCGACCCGATACAGCACCAAGATGAGGATCGTGAACAGGACCTTGTCACGAAGCTCCTTGACGCTGAAGGCGTTGCGGATGCCATCTAGCACTGGGGCTCGACCTTTCCTCCAGCCGCCTCGATCTTGGACGTGGCGGACGCCGAGACCGCGTCGACGCGGACGATGAGCTTCTTGGTGAGGTTGCCCTGGCCGAGCACCTTCACGGGAACGGCCTCGTCCTTGATGACGCCCTTGGCGACGAGCGAGGCGCCGTCCACGACGTCGCCGTCGGAGAAGACGGCGTCGAGGCGCTCGACGTTGACCGGCGCGAAGCGCACGGTGTTGACGTTGCGGAAGCCAGGCAGCTTCGGGAGGCGCATCGAGAGCTTCATCTGGCCGCCCTCGAAGTTGGGGCCCTTGCCGCCGCCGCTACGCGAAAGCTGGCCGTTCACGCCGCGGCCACTGTAGGTGCCATGGCCCGAGGAGTTGCCGCGTCCGACGCGCTTGCGCGCCTTCTTGGCACCCTCTGCGGGGCGAAGATCGTTGAGCTGCATGATGGGTGCTCCTAGTTCTCTTCCACTTCGACAAGGTGCTTGACCTTGAAGATCATTCCACGGATGGACTCGTTGTCCGGCTGCGTCACGACATCGCCGATCTTGCGGAGGCCGAGGGCGCGGCAGGTCGCCGTCTGGTCGTGCTTGACCGAGGCGGTCGCGCTGCGGACAAGGCGGATGGTGAGGGTCTTCTCGGATGCCATCCCTTACGCCTCCTTCCCGACGAACATCTCCTGGACGGTGATGCCCCTGCGGTCGGCTGCCGTGGCGGGAGACTCGAGCTCCTTGAGGCCCTCGGCGGCGGCCTTCACGATGTTGAGGGCGTTCGAGCTGCCGAGCGACTTGGAGAGCACGTTGCGGATGCCCGCGAGCTCGAACAGCGGACGCACGGGGCCGCCGGCGATGACGCCGGTACCCTCGATGGCGGGCTTGATCAGCACGCGGCCGGCGCCGAAGTGGCCCTCGACCTCGTGCGGGATCGTCCCCTCGTCGGTGACGGGGACGTGGAACATGTTCTTCTTGGCGTCATCGACGCCCTTCTGGATGGCCAGGGGCACCTCGGCGGACTTGCCCATGCCGACGCCCACGTTGCCCTTGCCATCGCCCACGACGACGAGGGCGAGCAGGGACATGCGACGGCCGCCCTTGACGGTCTTGGAGACGCGGTGGATGAAGACGACGCGCTCCTGGTACTCGCTGTCCTCCTGGCGCTTGCGATCACGAGCCATTATCTGAACCTCCTAGAACTTCAGGCCCGCGTTACGGGCACCATCTGCGAGGGCCTTCACGCGACCATGGTAGATGCGGCCGCCGCGGTCGAACGTGACGGTGGACACGCCCTTCTCCAGGGCGCGCTTGCCCACGAGCTCGCCGACCATCTCGGCGGCCTCCTTGTTGGAGCCCACCTTGCCGGTGGCGCGGAACTCGGGGTCCAGCGTCGAGGCGGTGCAGATGGTGCGGCCGTCGACGTCGTCGATCAGCTGGGCGTAGATGTTCGCGTTGGTGCGGTGCACGCTCAGGCGCGGACGCTCGGCGGTGCCCACGATCTTGGCGCGAACGCGGCGCTCACGGCGCTTCAGCCCGGCCCTCTTGGCCTGATGCTTGTTCATTCTCACTCCTTCGTCCATGCCGCCACCTGACGGGGTGACGGTCTTCTATGCCTGCAGGGCTCCGGCTTAGCCAGCCGCCTTGCCGAGCTTCCTGCGGACGTGCTCGCCCTCGTAGCGGACGCCCTTGCCCTTGTAGGGCTCGGGAGGACGCTTGGAGCGGATCTCGGCCGCGACCTGGCCCACCTGCTCCTTGGAGATCCCGCGCACCGTGATGTGGGTGTTGTCGGGGCACTCGAAGGCGATGTTGTCAGGGCACTCGATGATGACCGGGTGCGAGTAGCCGAGGCTCATGTTGAGGTCCTTGCCCTTGAGCTGGGCACGGTAGCCGACGCCCACGAGCTCGAGCTTCTTCTCGAAGCCCTCCGTCACGCCGACCACCATGTTGTGGACGAGCGTGCGGGTAAGGCCGTGCTGGGCGTTGGCCTCGGTGGTGTCGTTGGCGGTGGCAACCAGGATCTGGTCACCCTCGTGCTTGATGGTAACGAGGTCGGAGAACGAGCGGGTGAGCTCGCCCTTCGGGCCCTTCACCGTAACGGTGGTGCCGTCGATGGCCACATCGACCCCGGCGGGAACCGTGATTGGCATCTTGCCGATACGCGACATGTCAGTCTCCCTTCCTGCCCGGGGTTACCAGATGTAGGCGATGATCTCGCCGCCGACGCCAAGCTTGCGCGCGTCGCGGTCGCACATCATGCCCTTGGAGGTGGATACGACGGCCGTGCCCATGCCGCCCAGGACGCGAGGGAGGTCCTTCGCGGAGCGGTAGATGCGCAGGCCGGGCTTGGAGATGCGACGGATGCCGCGGATGGTGCGCGCGTGCTTCTCGCCGTACTTGAGCCTGATGTTGAGGGTGTTCTGGGGCTGGGCCTCCTCGACCTCATAGCCCTCGATGTAGCCCTCCTCGCAGATGACGCGGGCGATCTCCACGAGCACCTTGCGGCTCGGCATGGACACCTCGTCCTTGCCGGCAGTGTTGGCGTTGCGGATGCGCGTCAGCATGTCTGCGATCGGATCGGTAACGTTCATTCGGGTTTCTCCTTCGTTCGAGATGAATCCCCGCATGGGGTACGCCGGCGCCCATGGCGCAGACGCGGCCACGCGAATGCCCCTTCTGGGTCTTGGGCCTTACCAGCTGGCCTTGCGGACGCCAGGGAGCTCGCCCTTGCTCGCAAGCTCGCGGAAGCACACGCGGCACAGCCCGAACTTGCGATACACAGAGTGCGGGCGACCGCACCGCTGGCAGCGGTTCTGGGTGCGCGTCGAGTACTTGGGAGCGCGCGACGCCTTGACGATCATCGAAGTCTTTGCCACAAATCCTCCTTATGCTCTCGCCCCGGTCCAGCCCGGGGTCATGGCCGAAAGCTCTCGCCCAGCCCTACTCGTGCACGAACGGGAAGTGGAAGGCGTCGAGAAGCGCCTTGCCCTCCTCGTCGGTCTGGGCGGTGGTGACGATGGTGATGTCCATGCCACGGGTGTGGTCGATCTTGTCGAA
>CADBMC010000112.1 GCA_902795635.1 uncultured Coriobacteriaceae bacterium
AGTGGTTGCGCGCCCAGGAGAGCCCGCCCTCGATGCGGTTGATGAGCAGCGCCGAGATCACGAAGGGGATGCCGAGGCCGAGCGAGTAGGCCACGAGCAGGCCTGTGCCACGCGCGGCGCTCGCCGAGGATGCCGCCAGGCTCAGGGCCGACCCCAGGAAGGTGCCCACGCAGGGAGTCCAGCCCACGGCGAACACCATCCCGAAGACGAGCGAGCTCAGAAAGCCGCGCGGCACGATGTTGGTTTGCGGGCGGCGCATGCGGTCGAAGAGCGGGATGCGCAGCACGCCCAGGTAGTTGAGGCCGAGGATGATGACGATGGCGCCGCTCGCGATGTCGAGGATGCGCTGGTGGGCGACGAGCGCCGCGCCGAGGCTTCCCGCGAAGGCGCCCAGCAAGGTGAACACCACGCCGAAGCCGACGACGAAGCCCAGCGCCGAGACGAGCGTCTGGGCCGTGCGCTCATGGGGAGCCGCGCTCGCATCGCCGGCGAAGTAGGCCGCGTAGATGGGAAGCATCGGCAGCAGGCAGGGCGAGACGAAGGTGACGATGCCCTCGAGGAAGGTGACGAGGTAGTCCACGGCCGTCACACCAGGGTCTCGAGCGCCCCGCTCACGAGGGCCGGGTCGATGCGGCCCGGGGACACCGTGAGGATCTCGCCCGCGCCGGACACGATGATGGTGGTGGGGTACGAGCGCACGCCGTAGGTGCTGATCAGGTCGTAGTCGATGTCGTAGTAGGCCGGGAGATTCTCGAAGCCATTCTCCGAGAGCCAGCTCGAGGCGCCCTCCACCGTCTCGCGCACCCCGTCGGTGGCGTCGACGAAGGCGAACGCCACGCGGTCGCCGTACTTCTCATGGATCGCCTCGAGGTCGGGCATCTCGTCAAGGCAGTAGGGGCACCAGGTGGCCCAGATGTTGATGACGAGCGGGCGGCCGTCGGCGATGGTCGTGAGCGAGATGGGGTTGCCTGCCTCGTCGTAGACGGTGGCGTCGAAGTTTGCGAGCAGGGGCGCGTCGTCGACCTCGCCGCAGGCCTCGGCGGCGTTTGAGACGGAGGCGTCGCCCGAGCCGCCGGCCGCTGCGGCGGCCTGCGCAGCCGTCGCCTGCCGACTGCCGGCAAGTGCGTTGTATGCAACGCCGCCCGCGAGCAGCAGCGTGACGAGGATGAGGGCCAAAAGGAGCGTGCCCCGCTTGTTGCCTGCCATGTGCTTCCTCCTTGTTCGTTCCCCACAGGTTACCCGAGGACGACCCCTCCCATGCAGACCAAACCATACTTGCGTAACCAAGTCACGGGAGGGATGATGCGCGCGGACGAGGGGTACCATGGGGCATGTAGCGAAGATGCGGGATCGGCGGCGTGCCCTCCCGCGCAGGCAAAGATGGGAGGCGCGCATGCCCGGCGAGGCGCTCTTGGGGCTGATAATCCCCTTCCTGGGGACGGCGCTGGGCTCTGCCTGCGTCTTCTTCCTGCAAGGCGAGCTGAGCCGCACGGTGGAGCGCGCGCTCGAGGGCTTTGCCGCCGGCGTCATGGCAGCCGCCGCCATCTGGAGCCTCATCGTCCCCGCCATCGAGGACTCGGCCGAACTCGGCAGGCTCGCCTTCATGCCGGCTGCGGTGGGGGTATGGGCGGGCATGCTCTTCCTGCTGCTGCTCGACCGCATCATCCCCCACCTCCACATGGGCGAGGACCAGGCAGAGGGCCCGAGCGTGTCGCTGGGAAAGAAGGCCCTGATGGTGCTGGCAGTGACGCTGCACAACATCCCCGAGGGCATGGCCGTGGGGGTGGTGTACGCGGGGTATCTGACGGGCAACGGCGGCATCACGGCGCTGGGGGCCATGTCGCTGGCGCTGGGCATCGCCATACAGAACCTGCCGGAGGGCGCGATCATATCGCTGCCGCTGCACGCCGAGGGCATGTCCCGGGGCCGGGCCTTCGCGGGCGGCGTGCTGTCCGGGGCGGTGGAGCCGCTGGGGGCGGCGCTGATGCTGCTGCTGGCCCGACAGCTCTCTCCCGCCATGCCCTGGTTCCTGAGCTTCGCCGCCGGGGCGATGCTGTACGTGGTGGTGGAGGAGCTCATCCCCGAGATGTCGGAGGAGCCCCACTCCAACGTGGGCACGCTGCTGTTCGCCGCGGGGTTCACGGTGATGATGGCGCTGGACGTGGCGCTGGGAT
>CADBMC010000113.1 GCA_902795635.1 uncultured Coriobacteriaceae bacterium
CACGGCGGACCCCGCATGGGACGTCGTGCTGCTGCGCTACTTCAACCCCATCGGCGCGCATCCCTCCGGCCTCATGGGCGAGGACCCCAAGGGCATCCCCAACAACCTCGTCCCCTACGTGGCGCAGGTCGCCGTGGGCAGGCGCGACGCCGTGCACGTGTTCGGCGACGACTACGACACGCCCGACGGCACCGGCGTGCGCGACTACATCCACGTGATGGACCTCGCCTCTGGCCACGTGGCCGCCCTGCGTTGGATGAGCGGGCGCACCGGCGTGGAGGGGTTCAACCTGGGCACCGGCAAGGAAAGCTCGGTGCTCGACGTGATCCACGCGTTCTCGCGCGCCTGCGGAAAGGACATCCCCTACGTGGTGGACCCGCGCCGGCCCGGCGACGTCACCGCCAACTACGCCGACTGCAGCAAGGCGGCCCGCGAGATGGGCTGGCATGCCCGCTACACGCTGGACGACATGTGCCGTGACAGCTGGAGATGGCAGCAGTCCAACCCCAACGGATACGAGGGCTAGCCATGGCAACCGACGCAACCCAGAGCGCACGCCAGGGCGAGGCCCCGGGCACGACCCAGGGCGCGAGCCTGTTCCAGGCGTATCTCGCCTCCAAGCTTCCGCAGGTGGAGCCCTACATCGTCTCCCACATGCCCAAACCGCCCGCGGCCGCGGAGGAGGGCCACGTGGCGGACGACCTCGCCAGCTACCTCTACGGCCCGCTCGCGCGCTTCGTGGGCTCGGGCGGCAAACGCATCCGGCCGGTCCTCGTGCTGCTCGGCTGCGAGGCGGCAGGCGGCGACGCCACGGCCGCGCTCGCTCCCGCCGCGGCAATCGAGGACTTCCAGTCCGCCGCCCTCATCCACGACGACATCGCCGACGAGGGCGAGCTCCGCCGCGGCATGCCCTGCGTGCATCGCACCGAGGGCACGGGCGTGGCCATAAACGTGGGCGACCTCGCGCTCGTCGAGGTTATGGGCAAGGTCGTGGCCGAGGGCGCTCTGCCGGACGCATGCCGGCTGCGGGTCGCCCGCGAGCTCATGGAGATGGAGCGCCGCACGCTCGAGGGCCAGGCGTTGGACCTGGGTTGGGCGCGCGACGGCCGTTGGGACATCGGCGTCGACGACTACCTGGCCATGGCGAGGCGCAAGACGGCCTACTACTCGGCGGCGACCCCGCTCGCCGTGGGCGCCATCGTGGGCGGGGCGAACGAGGCGCTCGTCGAGAGGCTGCGCGCGTTCGGCATGGGTGCCGGGCTCGCGTTCCAGCTGCAGGACGACTTGCTGAACCTCGTGGGTGACGCGGCGGCGCAGGGCAAGGACTTCAGGACCGACATCACCGAGGGCAAGCGCACCATGATCGTGTGCTGGGCCCTCGAGCATCTCGAGGGCGCGCGGCACGACGAGCTCGTGGGGCTGCTCTCCGCGCACACGACGGACGAGGCCGAGCTCGCGAGGGCCGTGGGGCTCATGGAGGGCTGCGGCGCCATCGACGCGGTGCGCGGCTTCGCGCGGGCCACGGCGGACGAGGCGAAGGCGGGGCTTGCCGGGGCACGGCTGTCCGGCGAGATGCGTGAGGTGCTCGAATCTATGGCAGACTTCTTCGTGGAGCGCCTGGGCTAGCAGGCGCGACCGAGGACAGCGCGCAGCCGCGGCCAGGCCAGCACGGCCTGAGGGCACGGCAGGCACGAGGCCGAGGAGGCGCGCCGGGGAACGGAAGGCACGACGGGAATGGAATCCATCAGGCAGGGCATGAGCGGGGCGGCAGTCGAGGACGTGCAGGACCGTCTCGCATCGCTTGGCTATGAGATAGACGACGCGGAGCTCGGCGGCAAGGGCTTCGGCAACTCCACGCGCGCGGCTGTGGCGGCATTCAGGTCCGACCAGGGGCTGCCCGCGGGCGACGAGGTGGACTCGGCATGCTGGTCCGTCCTGGTGGACGAGAGCTACCGCATGGGCGACCGCACGCTCTACCTGCGTCTCCCCAACTTCCACGGCCGCGACGTGCGCGACCTGCAGAACGCCCTCAACATCCTGGGCTTCTCATGCGGATCGACCGACGGCTACTACGACGCCCACACCGAGAGCGCCGTCAAGCAGTTCCAGGAGAGCGTGGGCATCCTCGCGGACGGCATGGCGTTCTCCGATACCTTCGACGCCATCGACCGGCTGCATCACGTGTGGAACGGCAAGCCGGCGCAGGGGCCGCATCCCACAGGCGGCATCGGCTTCGCCCGCGCGGCGGAGGTGCTCGAGACGACGCCGCTCTCCATCAGTGCCGAGGACCCGATCTCGCGCAACGTTGCCGGCCGCGTGTGGAACCTCGCGACGGCCACCTCGGAGGCCTCCGAGCTTGCGCTCGCCGAGACGCCCGATGCTGCCCGCAAGGACGACCTGGCGCTGATCGTGCTCACCACCGCCGGTCGCGACGTTCGCTCCACCTCGCACAACGTTGTCATGGACGAGGACGCGGCCACGCTTCCCGCCCGCATCCGCACCGCCTACGAGAGCGCCCGCGCCGCGGCGGACGACGCGTCGGCCAGCTCCACGGGCGACGAGGGCGCCGTGGCCACCGCGATTCGCCCGACCGTGCGCATCGAGCTGCCCGCCGGCGCCACCTACGACGGGACCTTCACCGCGCGCGACGCCCAGACCATCGCGACCTCGCTGCTCGACGCCATCTGCACCGCCTTCGCGAGGTGAGCCGGCCAACCGGCCACGGTCGACCTGCGTGGCATGGGCGCAATCAGGTAAACTCGACACACGAGCTGGCTGGATTCCCAGCGTAGCGAGTACGGTGGGGCATCGTCCAATGGTCAGGACACGGGTTTTTGGTGCCTGGAATGAGGGTTCGAATCCTTCTGCCCCAGCCAGCGAATGCCTTGCGAACCCCCTTCGGCCCCGGGCCGGAGGGGGTTCGTGCCGTCGCCGATGACCTCATGGATTCAGCGCGGTGGCAACCTGGATTCAGCAGAAACCGGCAGCATGCACACGGAAATAGCCAGGTCCGCGTTCCCAGGGGCCTGCCCCGGGTGGTGACATGGCTATTTGGTAGTCTCAATCTAGCATATCGCGGCCTAGCGGAACACGCAGACGCTAGCGGGCCTCAGGAGCGCGCAAACGGCAACCCATACGGGTCAGAGTCACACGTCCACTCTCTGGCGCTGCGGAGCAGTCGCCGCCTTCGCCGTTCTGGGCAAGCGGAGCGATTGCTCGCCAAAGATGCCGATTGCCATGCGGACGCCGCATACGCAATAGACTTGCGACGGAGTTCGCACGAGCACTGCCTTGGCGCGCAGCCGAGACTTTGCGAGCCACATTCACGCAGCTCGCGGGTGGGATTCGCTGCATGATTGCCGCAATCGCCAACGTCGCCAGCAGGAGGGCACTCGGGCCGGCGAGCCGGCGGGAAGCGAGAGGGACATCGCCACATGACGGACGACGCACAGCAAGCAGACAGGCAGGCGGCAGGCGCGCCGGACGTGGCAGACGCGCCGGATGCCCAGGACGCCAGCACGGCAAGCCGTCCCCGGCCGCAGGCGCACGTGATCGATGCCGCCG
Organism: uncultured Coriobacteriaceae bacterium; assembly: GCA_902795635.1. Lineage (GTDB taxonomy): Bacteria > Actinomycetota > Coriobacteriia > Coriobacteriales > Atopobiaceae > CADBMC01. Next base: position 3,565 of record CADBMC010000113.1, read on the forward strand.
GCGAGCGGCCCCATGGCGTCGCGCTTGCGCGGGTCGCGCTCGCGCTCGTGGCCTGCGCCCTCGTGGCAGGCTTCGTCGTGGGAATCGGCTGCCTTGCTGCCCTGCGCGGCGTCGACCTGCTGCAGGAGCTCGTATGGGACCGGCTCGCCCTCGCGCTTCCCGCTCCCATCCGGCCCTTCGCGCCGCTCGCCCTCTGCGTGGCCGGCGGCATTGCCATCGGGCTCTGGACCAAGCACGTCGGCTTCCGGCTCGATACGCTCGGCGTCATCGTCAAGCGCTGCCGCGCGGAAGGCGGCTACGAGTTCCGCGACATGGGCGAGGCGCTCGTGCTGTTCGCGCTGCCCATCGCCTTCGGCGGCGCCGTCGGCCCCGAGGCGGGCGTCTCCGGCATCGTGTGCGCGCTGGCGACGAAGGCCATGCGCGCGCTGAGGCGCCAGGGGGTGGCCGCCGTCTCGGACACGTCGCGCCCGCTGGCGGCTGCCTTGGCGGAGCTTCTGCCTGCAGGCCGTGGAGGCAGCGCCTCGGCCAACGGCAGGGCGACGGCATTGGACGCGGACGTCGACTGGCGCTACGACCGCTGGCCGCGTCGCGTGCTCTGGGGATTCGGGGGGCTCGGATTCGTGGGCGGCATCGCCTTCCTCGCCCGCATGCTGGGCCCCGGAGGGGGCCTGCCGCGCTTCGAGCCCATCGACTACCTGCATGGGAGCTGGCTTGTTGGCATCCTTGCCATCGCATGCGGCATCGTGTTCGCCGGCGTCGCAGGCGCCGCGAAGAAGGCGGCCGCGACGGCCCTCTCCGGCATGGGGCACGTGCAGAGGGCCACCATCTGCGGCATCTGCCTGGGCATCGTCGCCATCTGGCTGCCGGACGTTCTCTTCTCCGGGCAGAAGGCCACCGGAGAGCTCATCTCGAGCTGGCAGGAGAAGGGCGCCGTAGCGCTCGGAGCCACCTGCGTCCTCAAGCTCTGCCTCACCCAGCTCTGCGTGGAGGGCGACTGGGTGGGCGGCGAGTTCTTCCCGCTCATCTACTGCGGCGTCTGCCTGGGCTACGTGCTTGCGCTCGTCACCGGCGCGAGCCCCATGGTGCCCGTCGCCTGCGCGTGCGGGGCACTGGTCGGCGCGGCCACGTCGAGTCCCATCCTCACCACCTGCGTGCTCGCGCTGTGCTTCCCGCCCGCCAGCCTTCCTGTCGTGGCGCTCTCCGCATGCGTGGGCGGCAAGACCCTCTCGGCAATCGGTGCCAAGCATGCACGTACGCCTTAGAATGGATGGCGCGGACGTAAGACGGCACACGACGTACGGCCAGGCAACCAACGTGCCCGCGCAGGCGGCACGCCCCACAGGCGGCACGGCCACGACGTCCATGCCGCATGAGGGAACGAGAAGGGAGCACTCATGAGCAATTGGCTGGGTCTTGACGACAGGGTCATCCTCGTCACCGGCGGCGCGTCGGGCATCGGCAAGGCGACCGCCGAGTCCATCAAGGAGGGCGGCGCCACCGTCGTCATCGCCGACATGAACGTGCAGACGGGCGACGAGATCGACGGCATGTGGTGCGTGCACTGCAACGTGACCGACCCCGACGAGGTCAAGGCCATGGTCGACGCGATCGTCGAGAAGTACGGCCACATCGACGGCCTCTTCAACAACGCCGGCATCAACAAGCCGTGCCTGCTCGTGGACGTCCGGGGCGACCACCCCGAGTACGAGCTCGACGTGAAGAAGTTCGACCAGCTCTTCGGCGTCAACGTGAAGGGCCTCTTCCTGGTGGCGCAGGCCGTCGCCAAGCAGATGCTCAAGCAGGGCAAGGGTGGCGTGATCGTGAACACCTCGTCGGCCTCCGGCAAGGAGGGCTCCGAGGGCCAGTCCCCCTACTCGGCCACCAAGGGCGCCTGCGACTCCTTCACGCGCAGCTGGGCCAAGGAGCTCGGCCGCTACGGCATCCGCGTGGTCGCCGTCGCGCCGGACATCATGGACGCCACGGCTCTGCGCTCCGAGGCCTATGACAAGGCGCTCGCCTACACGCGCGGAACGGTGCCCGAGAAGATGAACACCGATTACTCCAAGTCCGTCCCACTGGGCCGTCCGGGCCACCTCTACGAGGTCGGCGACCTGGTCGCCTTCCTGATGAGCGACCACGCCGGCTACATCACCGGCACGACGATCAACGTCTCCGGCGGCAAGTCGCGCGGCTAGGCGCCAGCAAGGCGCGAGCCCTCGCGAGCATGCGAGGCGCATGGGAAAGAAGAGCCGCCCGGCCTTCGTGGTCGGGCGGCTTCTTGTTGGGCGGCCTTTCGGCCTCACGCGAATCTTACGGACCGATGCGGGCATCGTCGCCGGCGGCTGCTGGCGCCGCGACGGCGAGGCGCCCATGCGGGCCTTGCCCCTGTCTACTCGTCAGGACCCGCATGCCGCATGCCCTCGGCCCCGACCGAGGGCATCCGTCGCGGCACCAACGCCTCGGCCGCTAGGCCTCGGCGTCCTTGGGCTCCTTGTGCATCTGCGCGAAGGCCACGTAGCACAGGACCATCTCAACGACGACGAACATGAAGTAGCCCACGAACAGCACCAGCGCGACGGTGTAGAGAATTGCCGCCGCCAAGGCGAGCCCGGACTTGTTCGCGAAGTAGGCGATCGCGTTGAGGATCACCGCGATGACGGTCATCGCCAGGTGCGGCATGACGAGCGCGGTGGCGAGCGCGGCGCCGGCCTGCGCGGCGTCCGAACCGGAGCTGGCGTTCGCCCCGCTCCAGTACCAGGCGCTGTAGACGAGATAGATGACGCCGATGATCAACGACACGAGCAGAAGCTTGTTCCTCTTCATTCCCTACCGACCCCTAGACTTGCCTTTTCCTGTATGACGTGCCCTCGTTGCCTTGCGTGCAGGCGTTGCCTACGAGAGCGAGAAGGTCTGGCTGGCGAGCTCGTTCTCGGTGATGAGCTCGTAGATGTCCACCTCGACGTCGCTGCCGGACGGCGCCTCGTAGCACACCTGGAACTGGACGGAGGAGCCGGGCTGCACCTTGTTGGAGAAGTTCGACGTGTCGACGTCGTTGCTGATAGCCATGTCCTGCTGCGTGCCGTCCTGGTAGACCTCGATGTTGAGGGCGGTGACCGGCGCGACGTTCTCGTCGGAGTTGTTCGTGAAGGTGGCCGTGAGCACGACGTCCTGGTTGCCCTCGTAGTCGGTTCCCGTCGTCAGGCCGTCGATGGTGACCGTGTAGTCGGACGCCGTCGTCTCGGCAGCGACCGTCGTCTCGGCGCTATCCGTCTCCGGAGCGGTATCCGACGTCCCGCCGCAAGCGCCGAGGGAGAGGGCGAGCGCGGCGGCCGCCATGGGTGCCAGGATCCTGCGAACGTTCATGTGAAACCTCCAATGCCAAGTGAGACCTCTTCGTGTGGAGGATTCTTGTTTCGTTCGCAAGCCGATTCATTAGCCAGCAGCTAACAGTGCCATTGAGCTGCGGAGACGCAAGAACCGTTCGCGGAGCGCGAACGGCATGCGCGTCGGCGCTACCAGATGCCGAGCGCGGCGAACGCGAGGGCCATCAGGAAGACGGCGAGGTACCAGACGGCGAGCATGCGAAGCAGGCGCGCCACGCAGGCCACGAGCCGCGATGCGGCAGACGGCGCCTCGCGATGACAGCCCACGCCCAGGATCGCGGCGGGCACCTCCAGCACGGCCCCGTCCGCGTTGATGAGCGCGATGCTGAGGCCCACGGCCACGAAGCCCGCAATCGGCGTCGACGCCCTGAGCGGATCGGGCGCGATCGCATCGACCACGGCGACCACCGCGACGAAGCCGGAGACGACGAGCCCCGCCCATACGAAGCACTCGGCCAGCCAGCGCCGCCATCCGTGCGTGGCACGGCGGCCTTCCGCGAGCTCGCCCCAGCTGGCCGCGAGCGCAGGTCCCACGAGCCCCTTCCAGAACGCC
>CADBMC010000114.1 GCA_902795635.1 uncultured Coriobacteriaceae bacterium
ATTCCGGCCGCGCGCGACGCGGCCCAACGAGGAGGTAATCATGGAAGGGCATAGGGTGCTCATAGCCCCGTCGGTCCTCTCGGCCGACTTCCTGCGTCTCGGCGAGGAGCTCGACTCCATCGCCACGGCAGACGCGATTCACTACGACGTCATGGACGGCCACTTCGTCCCCAACGTCTCGTTCGGGCTGGACATCGCCAAGCAGGTGAAGGGCGCGAGCGAGCTTCCCCTGGACGTCCACCTCATGGTGGACAACCCCGATGTGGCGGCGCCCACCTACGCGCAGGCCGGGGCGGACATGGTGACGGTCCACGTCGAGGCGGCCCGCCACATCCACCGCATCGTGGGACAGGTGCACGCCGCGGGCGCCAAGGCGGGCGCTGTCATCAACCCTGGCACGCCGGTCTCCGCCCTCGAGGCGATCCTTCCCGAGCTCGACATGGTGCTCGTGATGTCCGTGGACCCCGGGTTCGGCGGCCAGAGCTTCATCCCCACGACGCTCGCGAAGCTCCGCGAGCTCAAGGCGTTGGCGGCGCGGCTTGGCTGCAGCCCGCGCGTCGAGGTGGACGGCGGCATCTCCGCCTCCAACGCGCGCGAGGTCGTGGCAGCTGGGGCGGACGTGCTCGTGGCCGGAAGCTCCGTGTTCAAGGCGGCCGACCGTGCAAAGGCCATCGCCGACATCCGCGCCCAGGCGGCGCTCGCCGATGCGCGGGAGGCGTGAGCCATGCCTGTGCAGCCCGAGCGCTTCGTGTACCTGGACTTCGCGGCGTCCGCTCCCGTGAGGGAGGAGTCCCGCGCGATCGCGGCGCGGGTGGAGGCCGAGCCGTGGGCCCAGGCGAACCCCAACTCGCTCCATACGCTGGGGCGCGAGGCGTCGCTAGCCCTCGAGGGGGCACGTCGCGACCTCGCCTCCGCCCTGGGCGGCGGCTTCCGGCCGAGCGAGGTCGTCTTCACCTCCGGCGGCACCGAATCCAACAACCTCTGCGTGCCGGGCATCGCCGAGGGCGTGCGCGCAAAGGACGCCTGGCGCTCCCGGGTGGTCATCTCCGCCATCGAGCACGACTCGGTCCTGGGCCTTGCCGGCCCCTTGCGCGAGCGCGGGTTCGAGGTCACGGTCGTCCCGCCCACGCGCGACGGCGCGATTTCTCCGGACGCGCTCGCGGGCGTGCTCGACGACACGGTCGCCCTCGTGAGCGTCATGGCGGCCAACAACGAGACCGGCCGCGTCAACCCCATAGGCGAGCTGGCGAGGGCCGCGCATGCGGCGGGCGCCCGCTTCCACACCGACGCGGTACAGGCGTTCACGAAGGTCCCGCTCGAGCTTGCGGACGCGGACGCCGTCACGGTGACGGGCCACAAGTTCGGCGCTCCCGTCGGCATCGGCGCGTTCGCCATCCGCGGGCGCTGTCCCTACCGCGTTCAGTCCTTCGGCGGCGGGCAGGAGTCGGGCAGGCGCTCGGGAACCCAGGACGTGGAGGGCGCCATGCAGCTCGCGGGCGTCGCGAAGTCGCTCATGCCCTCCCTCGCGCAGACGCGCGAGGCGGTGGCCGCCCGGACGCGCGCCGTCTACGGCAGGCTCTGCGCTCCCGGCACCGGCATCGTCCCCACCTCGGGCGAGGCGGGAGCCCAGGTAGGCGAGGGCTTCCTGCCCGGCACCGTTAGCGTGATGGTGCCCGGGGTAGACTCCGAGACGATGATCCTTCGGCTTGACGCCCTCGGCTTCGAGGTGTCGGCAGGCTCGGCGTGCTCGTCGCGCTCGCTGGACCCGAGCCACGTCCTCACGGCCATGGGCATCCCGCGCGACGAGGCCTTCGGCTCGCTGCGCATCTCGTTCGACGAGCGCGTTGGCGAGGACGACCTCATGGCCTTCGCCGATGCCCTCGTGGGCATCGTGGCGGAGCTCACGGGCGGGACCGGCGCACGCGCGCGGAGGCGCACGGCGCGCGGCTAGCGCGGCCGGCAGGGAAGGCGTTCCGGCGAAGGCATCTCCAGCCGCCTTGCGGCCCGACGGGCGCAAGGCATCACCGAAAGGGGGCCCCACGTGGGCGAAGGAAAGGCGCTTCTCGCCCTTCAGGAGGTAGACCTCGAGCTCATGAGAGCCAAGCGCTCGGTCGAGGAGCTGCCCGAGAAGGGGCGCATCACGAAGGTCCGCTCGGCCTCCCGCAAGGTTACCTCCGAGCTCAACCGCATCGTGGGCGTGCGCAAGGACCTCGAGATGGCAATCGCCGACAACGAGACGGACCGCGCGAAGGTCTCCGAGCTGGTGGACGAGGCGCAGGGCAAGGTGGAGGCCGGCGAGGTGGACTACCGAGCCATCAAGGACCTCGAGTCCCAGCTCACCACCTACGCCAAGCGCCTCGAGAAGATCGACTTCGAGCATGTGCACCTCGAGGAGGAGCTCGGCAAGGCGCGCAAGGGCGAGCAGGAGCACCTCGAGTGGCTCGCCCGCTCCAAGCGCGAGGAGGAGCGCCTGATCTCGGCCTACAAGGAGAGGCTGCGCGAGATGGGCGCGCGCGTGCGCGAGCTCACCGACAAGCGCAAGGACCTGTGCGAGGAGATCTCGCCGGAGCTGCTCGAGGCCTACCGCGCGGCGTCCGGGCGCTTCGGCGGGCTGGCCGTGGAGCGCCTGAACGGCATCACCCCCTCCATCTGCCGCGTTTCGCTGCAGGCGAGCCAGCAGGCGCAGGTCTCGGCCGCCGAGGACGGCGTGTGCGAGTGCCCGTACTGCCACAGGATCCTCGTCGTGAGGGAGGACTAGGCATGGGGGCGTTCGGCTGGGACGGAAACGCGACCTTCGCCCACGACGGCGAGGCAGCAGGCTCGCGCGTGCTGCTGTGCGTGACGGGCTGCATCGCGGCATACAAGGCCTGCGAGGTGTGCCGCGGCCTCCAGAAGGCGGGCTGCGAGGTGCGCGTGGCCATGACGGACGACGCCGAGCGCTTCGTGGGGCCGGCCACCTTCGAGGCGCTCACGCGCCATCCGGTGATGGACGACCTGTTCGCGGATGCGGAGACGCCCATCCCGCACATCGACCTCACCGAGTGGGCCGACCTCGTGCTCGTGTGTCCCGCGACGGGCAACGTCCTCGCCAAGGCGGCCTGCGGCATCGCCGACGACGCCGTGTCCACGGCCGTGCTCGCGGCGGACGGCAAGCTGCTCCTGGCCCCCGCCATGAACGTCCACATGTGGTGGAACCCCGCCACGCAGAGGAACCTGGAGATGCTGCGCGGCTGGGGCGCGGGCGTCGTCATGCCCGACTCCGGACGCCTCGCGTGCGGCGACGAGGGCTCCGGCAAGCTGGCGACCCCGGAGGCCATCGTGGGCGCCGCGGTCGCTGCCCTCAGGTCCCTGCGGGAGGGCAGGGCGCTCGCGCCGCAAGATGCCCCGCATGGCGCCCCGCAGGACCTCGCGGGAAGGCGCATCGTCGTCACGGCCGGCCCCACGCACGAGGCGATCGACCCGGTGCGCTACATCGCCAACCGCTCGTCCGGCAAGATGGGCTACGCCATCGCCCGCGCCGCCATGGCGCACGGCGCGCAGGTGACGCTCGTCTCCGGCCCGAGCTCGCTCGAGGCGCCCGCCGGCTGCGACGTGGTGCGCGTCACGAGCGCGGCCGAGATGCACGATGCCGTCCTTTCCGCCTTCGCCTCGGCGGACGCGGCCGTCTGCGCCGCCGCCGTGGCCGACTACACGCCTGCCCATCCCGCGGACCACAAGCTCAAGAAGGCCACCGAGCCGCTCGACACGATCGAGCTCGTGCAGACGCGCGACATCCTGGCCGACATCTCGCGTTCCAAGGGCGCGCGCGTCGTGGTGGGGTTTGCCGCCGAGACCTCCGACGCCATCGCCCATGCGCAGGACAAGCTCGTCCGCAAGGGCTGCGACCTGATCGTGGCCAACGACGTGTCGCGCGCGGACTCCGGCTTCGGCTCCGACACCGACCGCGTGGCGCTCGTCTCCGCCTCGGGCGCCGAGGAGCTCCCCACGCTCTCCAAGGACGAGGTGGCCGAGCGCATTGTGGGGAGGGTCGCGAGCCTCTTGGACGAGGCACGCAGCGCCTCCGTGCCCGCCAGCGACGAGCGTCCTTGCCGCGAGCCCGCCTCAGGCGACCCGAGGCGCCTCACAATCGGCGCGCACCTCTCCATCTCCGACGGCTACCTCGCCGTGGCCAAGACGGCGGCCTCCATCGGCGCCACCACCTTCGCCTACTTCACGCGCAACCCGCGGGGCGGCTCGCAGCGCACCTTGGACGAGGATGACATCAACGCCATGAACGACTTCGTCAAGGAGCACGGCTTCGGCATGCTCGTGGCGCATGCCCCCTACGTCTACAACCTCTGCTCGGCCAAGCCCGACGTGCGCGCCTTCGCCCGCCAGGCCATGCGCGAGGACCTCGAGCGGCTCGAGCTCGTGGACGGCACCTACTACAACTTCCATCCCGGCTCCCACACGGGCCAGGGCGCAGACGTGGGCATCGAGCAGATCGCCGAGGGCCTGCGCGAGGTCATCGAGCCGGGGCAGCGCACCTGCGTGCTGCTGGAGACCATGGCCGGCAAGGGCACGGAGGTGGGCAGGAGCTTCGAGGAGCTCGCCCGCATCATCGACGCGGCGGGCCCGGCGGGAGACCCCAGCGTGCTCGGCGTGTGCCTGGACACCTGCCACGTCTCCGACGCGGGCTACGACATCGTGGGCGACCTCGACGGCGTCCTGGACGAGTTCGACCGCGTTATCGGGCTCGACAGGCTGCGTGCCCTGCACCTGAACGACTCGAAGAACCCGCGCGGCGCGCACAAGGACCGCCACGAGCGCATCGGTGAGGGGACGCTCGGGCTCGACACGTTCGCAGCCATCGTGCGCGACCCGCGCCTGGCCTCGCTGCCCATGATCCTGGAGACGCCGAACGAGCTTTCCGGCTGGGCGGCCGAGATCGCGCTCCTGCGCGGCCTCGCGGGCGAGGGGGAAGCGTAGCGACCGTGGGAATCCTCATCGGAACAGAGGGCCTCGGCCACGAGTGGCCGGGCAAGGTGGTCCTGGAAGGCCAGTCGGTGGGCGTCTACGACGGCGACCGCATAGGGGTCGTGGGGCGCAACGGCGAGGGCAAGTCCACGCTGCTGGAGCTCCTCGCCAAGCGCTACGAGCCCGACAGCGGCAGCGTGACGTGGCGCAACGGGGTGAGCGTGGGCGTGCTGGCGCAGCAGGACCAGCTCGTCGACGACGACACGGTGATCCACCAGGTGGTGGGCGACGCGCCGGAGTACGAGTGGGCGGGAAGCCCCAAGGTGCGCGAGGTCATGGGCGAGCTTCTCTCCGGCATGGACCTCGACGCCCAGGTGGGCTCGCTTTCCGGCGGGCAGAGGCGCCGCGTGGACCTCGCGCGCCTGCTCGTGGGGGAGTGGGACGTCCTGCTTCTGGACGAGCCCACGAACCACCTGGACGTGCATGCCATCTCCTGGCTGGCCGGACACCTCAGGTCGCGCTGGCCGGAGGGGCGCGGCGCGCTCGTCTCGGTGACGCACGACCGGTGGTTCCTCGACGAGGTGTGCACCTCCATGTGGGAGGTGCACGACCGCAGGGTCGAGCCCTTCGAGGGCGGCTTCTCCGCCTACGTGCAGCAGCGCGTGGAGCGCGAGCGGCAGGCGGCCGTGGCCGAGGAGCGCCGGCAGAACATGCTCCGCCGCGAGCTCGCATGGCTCTCGCGCGGCGCGCAGGCCCGCTCCAGCAAGCCGAAGTTCCGCATCGAGGAGGCGCGGAGCCTCGTGGCGGACGTCCCCGAGCTGCGCGACCCCATCCAGCTGCGACGCCTGGCCGTGTCGCGCCTCGGCAAGCAGGTCATCGAGCTCCACGACGTGCATGCCGGCTACGACGGCCACGAGGTGCTCTCGGGCATCGAGTGGACCATCGGCCCGGGCGACCGCGTGGGCATCGTCGGCGCAAACGGGGTCGGCAAGTCCACCCTCTTGCAGGTGATGTGCGGGCAGCTCGCGCCCACCTCCGGCACCGTGAGGATCGGCAAGTCCGTGCGCTTCGGCATCCTCACGCAGCGCCTCGACACGTTCTCGGACAAGGGGGACTGGACCGTCCGCGACGTGCTCGCCAGGCACAGGCGCTACCACGTGGTGGACGGCAAGGAGTACACCTCCGAGCAGCTCCTCGAGCAGCTCGGCTTCTCGCGCAAGGACCTCCTCACGCGCATCGGCGAGCTCTCCGGCGGCCAGCGCCGCCGCCTGGCGCTGCTGCTCGTGGTGATCGACGAGCCCAACGTGCTCGTGCTCGACGAGCCCGGCAACGACATGGACACCGACATGCTCGCCGTCACCGAGGACCTCTTGGACTCCTGGCCCGGCACGCTCATCCTCGTCACGCACGACCGCTACCTCATGGAGCGCGTCGTGGACGACGAGTACGCCCTCATGGACGGCAACGTCCGCCACCTCCCGGGCGGCATCGACGAGTACCTTGCGCTTCTCGACGGCGCATCCGCGACGGCTCCTTCGGGCCCTGCGGCGCCTGCGGGCAAGGCTGCCGGCTCGGCCTCCGCCGGCGGCCCGGGCGCCTCGGATGCCCAGGGCGGCAACGCGCTCTCGAACAAGGAGCGCCAGGAGCTCAAGCGCAGGCTCGACTCGCTCACGCGCCGCATGGAGAGCAGGGCAGGTCGCCCCGACGAGGTGCGCGCAAAGCTCGCCGCCGCGGACCCCACCGACTACGTGGAGCTCGAGCGCCTCCAGGGCGAGCTCAAGGCGGCAGAGGACGAGATCTCGGCGCTCGAGGACGAGTGGCTCGAGATATCCGAGAGGCTCGAGGGCTAGGCAGCGGCGCGGCTGCCCGCCTGCGCTGCTGGCATGGGCTGCCGGCCTGGCGGGACCTAGGCCCCCTGCGCCTCCTGAGCGACAGCGGCATCGAGCGTCGCGTCGGATCCCGCATGGCTCGCCGCATCGCGTGCCGCGCCCGTCGCGTTCGCGAGCATCGAGGGCCGCAGCCCCGGGAAGAACGCGATGGCGGCCGCCACCCAAACGGCTCCGCCTGCCGCCACCTCCACGGCATAGAGCCACGGGCCCTGCCACGGCACGAGGAAAGCGAGCAGCACGACGGCGCCTGCGGGGGGAAGCCAGGTGCGCAGCCCGTCCCATGCGAGCACCAGGCACGCATAGGCCACGGCCACGACGAGCGGGCTCGGGAGCTCCAGGATCTCGACGGCGTCGCGTCCCGCGCAGCCGATTACGGCGGCGATGGCGAGCGCCGCCCAGGCGCGCCAGGGCCTCAGGCGCAGCGAGAAGTCGGGGCGGGTGAGCTCGGTGTATGCGACGAGCAGGGGAGGCACCGCCAGGAAAGGCGCGCTCGCGGCGTATGCCGGGCAAGCGATGAGCATGAACACGGCCAGCTTGCGGCCCCAGCTCCTGAGCACCTGGCGCCAAGGCGGCCGGAACGGGTGGTACTCGATGGGCTCGCGCAGCCCCACGCGCTCGAGCGCGACCTGTCCCAACTCCACGAGCACGACCAGGCTCACGACGACGATGGGATAGACGAAGGAGTCGGTGCCGAGGAGCATGGGGAGGATGGCGGCGGAGAGCATGGGCGTCATGTCGGCGCCGGCCACGTTCATGGCGAGCGCGCAGAACGCGTAGCCCAGGGTCGCCCGAGCCGCCAGGGGCATCCAAGGGAGCAGGAGGTTCGCGCCGAGGCCGAAGACGGCGCCTGCGCCCATGAGCGCGAGCATGCGAGGACGGCTCACGTTCCAGGCCTGGCGAGGCTGGATCCAGGCGCCGCAGAGGATGGCCGTCGTCTCGGGGAAGAGGACCTCCGGCATGGAGAGGGCGACCGAGGCCCACACCATGGCCACGACGAACAGGCCGCCGAGAAGGATCGGCAGCCAACGCTTCTGGAAAGACATATCTTGTTTGGCCTCCTGGCCGAGCGAGTTGGGACGGGCGTTCTGGGTCGTGCGGGCAGGCGATGGCATGCGCGCATGCGGGCCGCGCCGACGCGCATCATCCTAGCAGCATGGACGCGCATGATGGCAGCGTCGGGGATGGCGTTGTTGGTATCCTTGCCGTGAGCCAGGGGCCGGAGGCGATGCCATGCCATATCTCACCACGAGCAGCCCGGAGGCCGCCTATCTCATGGAGCGGGACTGGCGGCTGCGCCAGCTCGTCTTGGCGGTGGGCGACTTCGGCTACGAGGTCACAGGAAGCGCCTACGAGCACGTCGCCCACTGCGTCATAGAGCAGATGCTCTCGATGAAGGTCGGCCGCGCCATCGAGGCGCGGCTCGGCGAGCTCTGCGGCGGGGAGGTCACCGGCGAGACGGTCCTCTCGCTCACCGTCGACGAGATTCGCTCCGTGGGAATCTCCGAGCGCAAGGCCCAGACCCTCCAGGAGGTCGCGCGGCGCATGCCGGAGGCGCGGCTGCAGGAGCTAGCGGGGCTTCCCGACGACGAGGTGCGCGACGCCCTCACGGGCATACGCGGCATCGGCAGGTGGACGGCCGACATGTTCCTGATCTTCTACCTCGAGAGGCCCGACGTGCTGCCCGTGGAGGACGGGGCCGTGCGCCAGGCGTTCCTCTGGCTCTACGGCGCCCCGATCACGGACCGCGGCGTGCGCGAGGTCGTGTGCTCGCTGTGGCGGCCGTACTCATCGACGGCCGTCAGGTACCTGTACCGTGCGCTGAACACGGGGCTCGTCGACCTGGCAAGCCCGTGCCCGTTCGGATAGGCGAGGAGCCCCGGGGCGGAGGCGTCTGCCCTGAGGCCACGATGACGCCACGCTCGCCATCGCGGCGCCCTTCCCGGCTGCCCCCGTGCGCTATCCTCTGCTTGGGAAGGCCTCCTTCCGGCAAGGCCGTCGCCTTGCACACGACTCGCCCATGGGCCCGCCGACGGGACGGTGCGCGCGCATGCACAGGATCATTGTCATAGACGACCAGGCGATGCTTCGGGACTCGCTGCGCGTCGCCATCTCCCTGCAGCAGGACATGGAGGTCGTGGCGACGCTCTCGGACGCCGCGCTCGCGCTCGATGCCGTGGAGGAGACGTCTCCCGACCTCGTGCTCATGGACGTGTTCACCGAAGGCGGGCATTCCGGGATCGTGGCCACGAGGGAGATAAAGGCGGCCCATCCCGAGGTCCGCGTGCTCGTCATGACGAGCCTCCCCGAGATAACCTTCGTGCGCCAGGTCCGCGAGGCCGGCGCGGACGGCTTCGTCTACAAGGACATCTCCGCGACGGATCTGCTCGCCATCATCCGCTCCACCATGGCCGGCTACTCCACCTTCCCCAGCGAGCGCACGGGCGACCTCTCCGACAGCGGCCTCACCCAGGAGGAGGTGCGCATCGTGCGCCTGTTCTGCGAGGCGAAGTCGAGGCGCGAGATTGCCCAGGAGCTCTGCCTCTCCGAGGGCACCGTCAAGCGCCGCATCTCCGAGATCCTCGCCAAGACGGGCTACGACTCGATCCTCCACCTCGCGGTGGACGCCATCTCGAAGGGCTACATCGTCCCCAGGCTCGAGGAGTAGCCCGGTCCCGGTGGGCCGCAGGTCCCACGCCAGGCATGAAGTTCGGGACATGAGGGTCGCCTGCCGCGTCCGGTTGGGGTCGCGGGGAGATTCCCGGCTTTCCGTCCGCCTCCCAGAATCGAATCCAGGATGGGGTGCCTCGGGGGCACCGTCTCCGGGCAGGGCCCGGAGAAGGAGATTCTCGATTGGAGGCAAGACATGGCCAGAAGGAGAACGTGGCTGGGAGCCCTCGCTGCGGTGCTGCTCGCCTTCGTGTTGGGCGTCACGCTCGCAGGATGCGGAGGCGGGGGCGGGGCGGACCCGAAGGAGACCTTCAAGGGCACCTGGGACCTCAAGTCCGTAGACGCCGAGGACGAGTCGAGCAGCATGTCCGAGGACGACGTCAAGCTCCTTGACGACCTGGGGATGAGCACGTTCGTCAACCTCAACGAGGACGGCAGCGCCGAGTTCGTGCTCTTCGGCTTCACAGTGAAGGGCGAGTGGGAGGCCAAGTCGGCCACGAGCGTCTCCATCGACCTCGAGATGGACGGGGAGTCTTCGACGTTCGAGGGCACCCTCTCGGGCGACACCCTCACCATCGACGTCGACGGCGACAAGATGAGCTACGTCAAGGGCGAGCACAAGGACGCCCCGGACGTGAGCGCGGACTCTCTCACCGAGGCGGTCGAGGAGGAGAGCACCGTCGAGGACGAGTACGGCTCCTACACCTTCGTCGAGGGCTATGAGGAGAAGACCCTCGTCGACGACGATCTCATGACCATCGTCTCGAAGGCCAAGGGGTCCGACCTCTTCGACGATCCCGGGTTCCTGCTGAGCTACACGAACAAGGGCAGCGTCCCCGTCTACTTCACCGGCACGGGCACCTTCACCGTGAACGGCAACGAGGCGTCCGTCTACTACATGGTGCCGCAGACCATCCAGCCGGGCGAGACGGTGGAGGACTTCCTCTCCTTCGACTCTGGCGAGGTCGGGACCGTCGACGACGTGAGCGAGGCTCAGGTCAGCATCGAGGTCATGGACGATTCCACCTTGGATACCCTGGCCACCTACACTTTCACGATCAGCTAGCCTCCCGCCCGGCGCAGCCGGCCCTGCCGCCGCTTGTCGGATGCGGGGCTCGGCTGCGTCCTACGGGGCCGGGATGATTCCTACACTGGGCCCAGGGCAGGATACTCGCGCCGCAGAACCGATGGGGTGTATGCCTGTGACGAGGGGACGTCGCATAGCCCTTTCCGTGGCCGTCGCGCTCGGCGTCGCGCTCGGGTGCCTTGCCCTCGAGCTGCATGCCCCCTCTCCTGCGCCCGTCTGGCCCTATCCCCACGAGGACTCGTTCGGCACCATGGGGGCCATGGCCTTGGCCGTGCCGCTCCTCGTGCTCTGGGGCGTCTCGGTGGCGAGGCGCTGCCAGGATCCCGTCGTTCGCAGGCACTATGTGGCGATTGACGCCATGCTCGTGCTCTGGATGGTGGACGCGCTCGTCAAGTACTGCTCCCTGAGCGACGCCGCCATCGCCGCGGGGTGGTACCTCTACTACGTCCCGCTCGTGTTCGTCCCGCTGCTGCAGCTGTTCTGCGCCATGCGCACCTCGGGGCTGGACAGGCGCCCATGGGCGAAGGGCGCCAAGCGCGCGCTCGTGGCGGCGGGGGTCGTCCTGAGCGTCCTCGTCCTCACGAACGGCTGGCACTCTCTCGCCTTCGTCTTCGACCCGGCAGACCCCGCCTGGGACGTCCACTACGCCTACGGGCACGTCTACCGGGCCGTGTTCGCCTGGTGCGTCGCGCTGGTGCTGCTGTTCTTCGCCGTGACGGTCGCGCATGCGAGGAGCTCGCTTCGCGCGGCGGCGGGCCTCGTGGTGGCAGTGGTGGCCGTGGCCACCTTCTACTCGCTCGTCTACTACCTGCGCCTGCTCTCCGCGTTCGAGAGCAACTTCTGCCTCACCTTCTCGCTGTTCGTGGTGGCCATAATCGAGGCCTGCCTCGACCTGCGCCTGGTGCCCTCGTACGTGGGCATGGACCGGCTCCTGCGCTCGCTTCCCCTTGACGTGCGCGTGCTCGACGACGAGCTCGTGCCCGTGTGCTCCTCGGATGCGGCCGGTGAGCTCGGCGAGCAGGAGCGGGCCCGCGTGGCCTCGCTCGCAGGCGGCATGGCGCCGGGAGAGGCCACGGCGTTTCGGCTGGAGGGGCGCCCGGAGCTCGTGTTCAAGCTCTTCCGCATACCCGGCGGCACCGTGCTTGTGGCCGAGGACGTGGGGGCCGTGATGCGCGAGAGGCGGCGCCTGGAGCTTCGGCGCGAGGAGCTGGCGCGGCGCAACGAGGCGCTTGCGCGCATGCGCGCCGCCCGGGAGGAGCTCTACGCCAGCCAGGCCGAGCAGGAGCTCTGCGACGACATCGATGCCTCGCTCGACGAGACCGTGAGCGCCATGCGCGAGGCAATCCGCGGGCTTCCCCTGGGGGAGGACGCCGAGTCGTGCGAGGAGCGCAGGCGAGGCCTCAGGCTCGTGCGGCTCCTCGTGGGCTATTGCAAGCGCAAGGGGATGCTGCTGCTCTCGGAGGGGGCCAGCCCCGATGGCGTGAGGCTCGTCATGGAGGAGGCCTCCTCCGACGCGCGTTCGTCGGGCGTGCCCTGCGCGGCGACGGTGGGCCTCACGCGCGACCTCACGCCGTTCGCCTCGAACGTGGTCTACGACGTCGTCTACGAGTCCGTGCTGGCGTCCTTCGAGGACGGGGAGGGGGCCATGATAGTGTTCGTGGGGGACGGCCGGCAAGGCGGAGCGTCGCTTCGGGTCGTGCTCGACGCCGTGGGAGACGGCGGGCGTACGCTCGGGAGCCTACGGGAGGCCTGCGCGCACATCCTGGGAGGCCAGGGCATCCCCTACGAGCTGGAGAGCGACGAGCTCGGCGTGAGGCTCGTGGCAGACGTGCCGCCCGCCTCCGGGGCGAGGGAGGGGGAGACGCCATGAGCGGGGCCGTCGCCTTCCCCACCCACTTCGTGTGCGTGGTGCTCGTCGCCGTCTACGCGCTGCTCTCCGCGGGCCAGGCCCTCTGGCTCGCCTGGTTCGCATCGCGGCGCGACGTCTCGCTCGTATCGCTTCGCGTCGTGTGGGAGGCCTCGCTTCTCGCCTGCGAGGTCGTCGCCGTGGACGCCTGCGTGGCCGGCTCCTACGGCTATCCGGCGCCGCCGCACGGCATCTTCCCGGAATCGGTCTCGCTGGCGCTTCCGGACCTTCTGCTCGTGGGCGTGGCGTCGGCGGCGCTCGGCATCGCCTGCGTCGTGAGCGAGAGGGACGCGCGCAGGGTCCCCGACGTCGTGGCGGCGGGGCTTCTCACGCCCGCCCTCTTCCACGGGCAGGCATGGCGCTTCGCCCTCATCCTGGCATGCGGCCTTCTGGCGTTCGGGTGCTGCGATCGCCTCCTGCAGATGCTCCAGGGGCGCGGGCGCATAGCCACGCGCGGCGCGGCGACCGACGCGCTGCGGGCGCTTCCGGTGGGAGTCATGTGCGTGGCGGCAGACGGCAGCGCCCTCTTCATGAACGAGGCCATGCGCACGAGCCTCGCCGCGCTGGGCATGCCCGGGGACCTCGCCGACCAGCACGACGCCTGGGAGCGCATCGTCGCGCTGGCCAAGGCGCAAGGCGCGAGCTACCCCGCCGCGGGGCAGGCCGAAGCCGAGGGCGAAGGCGTACGCGTGGAGGCGGGCGAGGGACGTGTGCTCTACGTGACGCGCGAGCAGATGCGCATCCGGCAGAAGGACTGCTTCTGCCTGCTCGCGCAGGACATTTCCGAGGAGGACATGCTCAGCCGCGCGAACAGGCGCCTGGCCAACGAGCTCGAGCAGGCCGGAAGCGAGCTCGTGGCCTCCCTCGGGCAGGTGCAGTCGGTGGCCGAGGAGAGGGCGAGGCTCCAGGTGCGCTCGCGCGTGCACGACGTGATAGGGCAGAGGCTCTCGATCCTGCACCGGGCGCTCGAGGCCGACGACGTCTCGCTCGAGACCGTGGGGCGCCTGGGCCCGCTGCTCACGGGCATCCTCGACGACCTGCGGGCCGAGGACGAGGACGACCCCGCGGGCACGTTCGACGCCGTAATCGCCGCCTTCCGGATGGCGGGGCTCGAGATCCACGTGGACGGGAGTCTCCCGGAGGACCCGGAGGTGGCCGGGCTCTTCGTGCGCGTCGCGCGCGAGGCCTGCACCAACGCCATACGCCATGGCCAGGCAAGGCACGTGTGGGTGAGCATGGGGGAGCGCACCGGCAAGGCTCGGATTGCGGTGGAGAACGACGGCGCCCTTCCCTCGGCCCGGCGGCCCCTGGAGGAGCATAGCGGGATCGGCGGGATGAGGCGCGCGTGCGCGGCGCTCGGCGGCACGCTGGACGTGCGGACGAGCCTTCGGTTCTGCGTCGTGGCCGAGGTGCCGGCAGAGAAGCCGAGCGGACGAGCCGAAGAGGATGCCTGAGCGGGCGCATCAGCCGAGCATGAGACTCGCGGAAGCACCCTGGCGCTTCCCGACCTCCGTCGTCTGCAGAGCGCGTGGCTGCCTCGCATGCACTAGGCTCTTGCGACGAGAGCTACCGCGAGGCCCAGATGGTGGCTAACTTCGAGCAAGCCCACGATGACATTCGGTCTTCCGGGACGGCCGAGGTGGTCGTGGGGATATACGGCTCGGCGCATGCGGACCCCCGTGCCAGGAGCTGGAGCGGCGAAGAGGACTGCATGGCGAAGCAGCTGGGGGGGGACGCTATGGCGACATGATCGCCTACGAGCGCGTGTCGTGAGCCTGCGGCGTCTGCAGCAGTGTCCGACCCGCCGTCTCGCACGTGGCGCGGCGTTCGGATCGCATGGGCAATCCCGTCTAATAAAGTTCGAAAATGTTGTGAGCGCAACATAGTACTTCTCATGCAGCCTGCAGACTTGAAGACAACGAACCGGCTGAGACGAGAGGAAACCAATGGACGAGAAGATGTTCTGCTTCCAGTGCGAGCAGACCGCGAGGTGCACCGCATGCACCGGAGCCGCAGGCGTCTGCGGCAAGCCCTTCGACGTCGCGCTTGCCCAGGACGAGCTCACCGGCGCGCTCGTGGGCCTCGCGCTCACCTGCAAGCAG
This sequence comes from uncultured Coriobacteriaceae bacterium, assembly GCA_902795635.1. Taxonomy (GTDB): domain Bacteria; phylum Actinomycetota; class Coriobacteriia; order Coriobacteriales; family Atopobiaceae; genus CADBMC01. The sequence continues at coordinate 14,608 of CADBMC010000114.1, forward strand.
GCAGGCACGCGCAGCGAGCTCGCCGACAAGCTCGTCGTCGAGGGGCTCTTCACCTGCATCACCAACGTCAACTTCTCCCGCGACGTCGTCAACGGCATCACCGACGACGTCCGTGCCGAGAAGGGACGGATCGCGGTGGCAGCGGGCGTCGAGGCCGCCCAGGACCTGCTGCTCGGCCGCGTGTGGACCGATGACGAGGACGTGCGCTCGCTCAAGTCGCTCATCCTCTTCGGGATGCGCGGCGCCGCTGCCTATGCCTACCACGCGCGCATGCTCGGATCGGTGAGCGACGAGGCCCAGCAGGCCTTCGTCGACTGCCTGGCCCCGCTGGCCACCGAGAGCGACCCCGACAGGCTCCTCGAGGTCTCCATGCAGGTGGGCAAGCTCAG
>CADBMC010000115.1 GCA_902795635.1 uncultured Coriobacteriaceae bacterium
TCGAAGTCGAACACGACCTGCATCTTCATCAACCAGCTGCGCGAGAAGATCGGCGTCATGTTCGGCAATCCCGAGACCACCCCGGGCGGCCGCGCCCTCAAGTTCTTCTCGTCGGTCCGCATGGACATCAGGCGCATCGACCACATCCGCGAGAACGGCGAGATCATCGGCAACCGCGTCCGCGTGAAGGTCGTCAAGAACAAGGTGGCGCCGCCCTTCAAGCAGGCCGAGTTCGACATCATGTACGGAGAGGGGATCTCCAAGGAGGGCTCCGTCCTGGACATGGCCGTCGAGTACGGCATCGTGAACAAGTCCGGCGCCTGGTACACCTACGACGTCGAGCGCCTAGGGCAGGGGCGCGAGGCCGCGAAGGCGTTCCTCCGCGAGCATCCGGACCTCGAGCACGAGATCGACACCAAGGTGCGCATCGCCTGCGGGCTCCTTCCGGCGACTGATGACGCGGCGTCCGAGGATGCGGATGCCAAGCAGGAGGGCACGGAGTAGGCAGACGGCCGTGGGAGAGACGACGCGCAAGAGCGCTGCCGGCATCACCTGGCAGGTGCTCCTTCCCTCACGCAAGGCCTCGCTGGGCGCCGCCAAGCCGAAGGCCACCTTGGTCATAGACCCAGGAGGCCCTGCCGAGGAACGCGTCGCGGTGCCCGTCGCCGTGGGACGCGCCCTCGAGCGGAGGCTTGGCGATTCGGCCTCCGTCGGGTCTCGCGCCGAGCTCATCTATCGCATGCAGGAGATCGAGCGCGCCTGCATGCGCGACCGTGCCGAGCGGATGGTGTCGCAGCGCGAATACTCGAGCAAGGAGCTCGTGGACAGGCTCAGGATGGACGGCTACCCAGAGGGGATGGCGCAGGAGCTCGTCGACCGCTACGTGGCGTCGGGCGCCGTGGACGACGAGCGCTTCGCCAGGGTCTTCGCCAGCTCGAAGGCCTCGGCCGGCTGGGGCCTCCGGCGCATCGAGCGCGAGCTGTCCCGTCGTGGGGTGGACGTTGAGGCCCTCCCGGGCTGGCCCGAGGAGGTCCTAGGCGAGGACGAGGAGACGCGTGCCTACGAGATCGCGTCGAGGAGGAGCCTCCAGAAGCGTTCGAGCCTCGCCTCCACGGTCCGCTTCCTCGCATCGAAGGGATTCCCCGAGGGCCTTGCGTATGGCGTCGCCCGCCGCGTCGTGGCCGAGGCGCAGAAGGAGCTCGAGTCGGACTGAGGCGTTGCCAGGGGAGGCACGACCTGGCCGGCAGGCGTCCTGGGACGCTCGTCCGGCATATGCGGCATGTGGCCCGTTCTGGTTTGACAGCGTATTTTTTGGAACATACGATGGATAGGCTATTTGAGAGACTTCCGTCTGCGGCCTCGTGGCTAAGGACGTATTTTTTGCAAGACGCCCGATTAACAGGCACGTTGCTTCAAATGCATAGCTATATGCGTTGGATGCGGGGTCGCTCAAATGGCCGCCTGCACGGCCATCTGCCGCAGTGCGGCGTACCAGAATGCTCATGAGCGCTTCTTGTTATTGGAGAGTGAAATGGACCCCATCATCATCATCGTCGGCATCGTCTGCCTTGCGGCAGGCGTGGCCGTCGCGCTAGCCGTCTCGAGGAGATCGGATTCCGCCCGCGTCCAGGCCGCGAACGAGGAGATCGAGAAGGCGAAGAGGACCGCCGAGCAGGTGTCCAGGGATGCCGAGCGGGCCGCCGAGAGCGCCAAGAAGGAGGCCATCCTCGAGGCGAAGGAGGAGATCCTCCAGCTCAAGCAGGCGTCGGAGGCCGAGGAGAAGCAGCGTAAGACCGAGCTCCGCAACCTCGAGAACCGCGTCATGCAGCGCGAGGAGTCGCTCGACCGGCGCTCCGAGTCGCTCGACAAGCGCGACCACCAGCTCTCGAGCCTCCAGGGCCAGCTCGACCGCCGCGCGAACGACCTCGACGCCCTCTACGACAAGCAGACCTCCGAGCTCGAGCGCATCTCGGCGCTCACCAGCGAGGACGCGCGCCAGGAGCTTCTCGACCGCGTGAAGAAGGACGTCGTGAAGGAGGAGGCGCAGATCCTGCGTGACTCCGAGGCGCGGGTGCGCTCCGAGTCCGACAAGATGGCACGCGAGATCGTGTCCACCGCCATCCAGCGCTGCGCCGCCGATCAGGCGAACGAGATCACGGTGACCTCCGTCCACATCCCCTCCGATGACCTCAAAGGCCGCATCATCGGCCGCGAGGGCAGGAACATCCGCACCTTCGAGCAGGTCTCGGGCGTCTCGCTCGTCATCGACGACACCCCGGAGACCGTCGTGCTCTCGAGCTTCGACCCGGTCCGTCGCGAGACCGCTCGCGTCGCCCTCGAGAACCTCATCGCGGACGGCCGCATCCATCCCGCCCGCATCGAGGAGATGTACAAGAAGGCCGAGAGCCTCGTGAAGGAGCGCGTCAAGGAGGCGGGCGAGCAGGCCGCCTACGACTGCGGCATCCACGACCTCGCGCCCGAGCTCGTGAACACCCTCGGCGCCCTCAAGTACCGCACCTCGTTCGGGCAGAACGTCCTCCAGCACTCGCAGGAGGTCGCCGAACTCTGCGGCCTCATGGCAAGTGAGCTGGGATGTGACGTTCCCACGGCGGTCCGCGCGGGGCTCCTGCATGACATCGGCAAGGCCATCGACCACAACGTCGAGGGCCCGCATGCCGTGATCGGTGCCGACCTCGCCCGTCGCAACGGCGAGCGCCCCGACATCGTCCATGCGATCGAGGCCCATCACGCGGACGTCGAGCCCGACACCGTCCTCGACGTCATCGTGCAGGCCGCAGACGCGATCTCGGCGGCAAGGCCGGGCTCGCGTCGCGAGTCCGCCGAGTCCTACATCAAGCGCCTCGAGAAGCTCGAGGAGATCTCCAACGCGCACGAGGGCGTCGAGCGCACCTACGCCATGCAGGCGGGCCGCGAGCTCCACGTCATGGTCGAGCCGGAGAAGATCTCCGATGCCGAGGCGACCGTGCTTGCGCACGACATCGCCAAGCAGATCGAGGACGAGATGGAGTATCCCGGCCAGGTCCGCGTCGTGGTCATCCGCGAGTCGCGTGCCGTGGACGTGGCCAAGTAGGCCATGGGCGGCGCCGGCAACGACGACCTGCTCGGCTTCGTCGCCTCGATGGCAGGCGAGGGGACGCTTCGCGTCGAGGAGAACCTCGGCGAGGGGTTCGTCCGCCTGCGCGTGGCCGAGGCCGAGCGTCGCCAGGCCAAGCACGACATACGCTGCGTGGAGGACTCCGTCATCGAGCTCCTCCGCAACTCGCGCGATGCCGGCGCCCGCCGCATCTTCCTCGCCTGCTCGCGCGAGGGAGAGGCGCGGACGCTCGTGTGCCTCGACGACGGCAGCGGCGTGCCGGAGGACATGCGCGAGAGGATCTTCGACGCGCGCGTGACATCGAAGCTCGACTCGGCCCATGTGGACAGGTGGGGCATGCACGGCCGCGGCATGGCCCTCTATTCCATCCGGGAGAACGCCAAGGTCGCGCGCGTGGAGGATTCGGGGACCGGAAAAGGGACCTCCATCCGCGTCGTGTTCAACGTCTCCGAGCTTCCCGAGCGGGCGGACCAGTCCAGCTGGCCCGCCGTGGGCATGAACGACGACGGGGAGCGCTCGGTCGTGCGCGGCCCGCACAACATCATCCGCATCTGCTGCGAGTTCGCCCTCGAGGAGCGCGGGAGGCTCGAGCTCTATGTGGGCTCTCCCGCCGAGGTCGTGGCGACCGTCCGGCGCAGGGTCACGCCGGAGGTCCCCGAGTCCAAGCTCCTGTTCATAAAGGACCTCTCGGTCCTGCCTCTCGAGGATAGGCTCGCGCTCGCGGCGGACGCGGAGGAGCTGCGCGACGTCGCCGCCGGCCTCGGGCTCGAGATGTCGGAGCGCACCGCGCATCGCATCATGGCGGGCCAGATCGCCCCGCTGCGCTCCGTCGCCCAGGTGCTCTCGCACCGCTCCGGCGAGCAGGGTGCCCGCCAGGTGGACCTCGCCGCCGACAGGAGGGGGCTTCGGATATCCCGGGAGGACTCCGAGGCCTTCTCGCGCATCATGGAGCGCGACTTCCGCTACATCGCCGACCGCTACTACCTCACGCTCGCCCAGGAGCCCAAGGTGCGCGTCTCGCGCGACAGGGTGACGGTCACCTTCGAGGTGGAGAAGGGCGACTAGGGGGCCGCGCGCCGTACCTGCGGACGCGCCGTGGGATGGTGTGGTGTGCCATGCCCCAAGTCGCTACAATCGGGAATGTTTATATGCATGCATAACACGAGCCAATGCAGCAGCTCAAACGCCCTAGGAGAGAACACCGTGGACTTCCTCAAGGTCTCCAGCAAGTCTTCCCCGGCATCCGTGGCCGGCGCCATCGCGGGCATGGTGAAGGATGGCGTGCCGGTCAACATGCAATGCGTGGGTGCCGGCGCCGTCAACCAGGCCGTCAAGGCCATCGCCGTCGCGCGAGGGTTCCTCATCCCCACGGGCGTCGACATCTCGTGCGCGCCGACCTTCTCCGACATCGAGATCAACGGCGAGAGCCGCACGGCCATCCGATTCGCTGTCTACGTGCATCGCCTCTCGCGCCAGGCCGAGACCGACATGATGCCCGCAGACGACCATGCCGCGACGGCGTAGGGGTGACGATGCCGGAACCTTCGCTTGAGGGCAAGACCTACGACATCAAGACCTTCGGCTGCCAGATGAACCTCCATGAGTCCGAGCGCGTTGCCGGGCTGCTGGACTCGTGCGGATGCGTGGCGGTGGGCACGCCCGAGGAGGCCGACATCGTCGTCTTCATGACCTGCTGCGTCCGCGAGAAGGCGGACGAGCGCCTCTATGGCCAGGTCTCCGCCATGAAGAGCCTTCCGGCGCCGCCCTCGGGCAGGCGCGTCGTGGCCGTGGGCGGATGCATCGCCCAGCGCGACGGGGGCTCGGTCCGCGAGCACATGCCGGCTGCGGACGTGGTCTTCGGCACCCAGGCGCTGGGCAGCCTGCCGACGCTCCTCTCCGAGGCATTCGACGAGGGAGCCGACGGGCGCCGCCATGGGCTCCTGGTGGACGTCGAGGAGACCTACCAGGGGTTCTCCACGGACCTTCCTTCGCACCGGGCCGAGAGCTACCACGCGTGGGTTCCCATCATGTACGGCTGCGACAACTTCTGCTCCTATTGCATCGTGCCCTACGTCCGCGGCCGCGAGAGGTCGCGGACGATGGAGGACGTCCTGGCCGAGTGCGGCCGGCTCGTGGATGACGGCGTCCGCGAGATCTGCCTGCTGGGGCAGAACGTCAACTCCTATGGCCGGAACATCTACGGCGAGCCGCGCTTTGCCGAGCTGCTGCGCGAGGTGGGGAAGACGGGCGTCGAACGCATCCGCTTCACCTCGTCCAACCCGAAGGACCTCTCCGACGACGTCATCCGCGCGATGGCCGAGGTGCCGGCCGTCATGCCGCACCTGCACCTAGCGGTCCAGAGCGGCTCCGACCGGATACTCGCGGCCATGAACCGCAAGTACACCTCGAGGGATTACCTCGACCTCGTCGGGAGGCTGAGGGACGGGGTCGACGGGCTCGCCCTCTCGACCGACCTCATCGTCGGCTTCCCCGGCGAGACGGAGGAGGACTTCCAGGACACCCTCTCGCTCGTGCGCGAGGTCGGATTCTCCTCCGCCTACACGTTCATCTATTCGCGCCGCGACGGCACGCCTGCCGCCCGCATCCCCGATGACACGCCGCACGAGGTCATACAGCGACGCTTCGACGAGCTCGCCGAGCTCGTGGCAAGCCTCGCACACGAGGCCAACCAGCCCTTCCTGGGCAGGCGCGTCGAGGTCCTCTGCGAGGGAGCATCCAAGCGCGACTGCTCGGTGATGGTCGGCCACAGCCCATGGAACCAGACGGTGCACTTCGCGCTTCCCGAGGGACGCGACGTCGCCTCGCTCGTGGGCAAGATGGTGGACGTCGACGTCGCCGAGGCGAGGACCTGGTACCTGCGCGGGGACATGGTCGGCGAGCCCAGATGATGCGCCCATGACGCGGCTCTGCTGCATCGTCGGGCCCACGGCTGCCGGAAAGAGCGCGCTTGCCGATGAGGTCGCGGTTCGCCTCGGGACGACCGTCATCTCGGTCGACGCCATGCAGGTGTATCGGGGCATGGACATCGGCACGGCCAAGACGCCGCCTGCGGAGCGGCGCTGCGAGCTCGAGATGGTTGACGTCTGCGACCCGAGCGAGGGGTACTCGGCGCGCCTGTACCAAGCCGCCGCGCGCTCATGCGTGGATCGTGCGCTGAAGGAGGGCCGCGTGCCGGTGCTCTGCGGCGGGACGGGACTCTACCTGGATGCCGTCATCGACGAGATGGACTTCCCCGCAGGCGAGAAGGGCTCGCGCGTGCGCTCGGCCTACGAGGCCCTCGTGGCGGAGAAGGGGCCTGCCGCGGTGTGGGAGCTGCTGAGCTCGCGCGACCCGGCGTCCGCCGCGCTCATACATCCCAACAATTCGCGGCGCGTCGTGCGAGCCCTCGAGATGGGCGACGAGGGCCGCTCCTATGCAGAGCAGGCATCCGGGCTGCACGACCATGTGCCGCACTATGCGGCCGACCTATGGGGCGTCACGATGTCGCGCGAGAGGCTCTATGCTCGCATCGACGAGCGCGTGGACGCGATGTTTGCCGCCGGGCTCATCGACGAGGTGCGCGGCCTCGTCGACGGAGGCCTCTCTCCTAAGTCCACGGCAGGCCAGGCCATCGGGTACAAGGAGGTCATCGAGGCGCTCGAGGGGGACGTCTCGATGAAGGACGCCAAGGAGGCCGTGAAAGTGCGTTCGCGCCACTATGCGAAGAGGCAGCTCTCCTGGTTCCGCCGCGACGAACGCGTGAGGTGGCTCGACATGGACGAGCTGTCATTCGACGAGGCGGCGCGCATCGTGGAGGCGCGCGCACGGGAGGGGAGCGGCGATGGGCGCAGAGCCTAGGCCCGTGGCGCCCGAGCCGGAGCGGGCGGTGCTCGTGGGCGTGGACCTGGGAGGGTCCGCCTGGCCGCTCGACGAGTCGCTGTCCGAGCTGGGCAGGCTCGCCGAGACCGACGGGGCCGTCGTGGTGGGTACGCTCACCCAGCGCCTCGAGCGGCCCTCCGCGCGCACCTTCATCGGGTCGGGCAAGGCGGAGGAGCTCGCCGGGCTGGTGCGCTCGCTCGACGCCGACGTCGTCATCTTCGACGACGAGCTCACGCCCTCGCAGCAGGCGAACCTCGAGAAGGCCCTCGGCCGCGACGTGAAGGTGATCGACCGCACGGCGCTCATCCTCGACATATTCGGCCGGCACGCCACCACGAGGGACGGACGGCTCCAGGTGCAGCTCGCGCAGCTCAACTACCTGCTTCCGCGCCTGCGCGGCATGTGGAGCCACCTCGTGGGCGAGCAGACGCGCGGCGGTATCGGCTCGCGCTTCGGGCAGGGCGAGAGCCAGCTCGAGGTGGACCGCCGCCTCGTGCGCAAGCGCATATCGCGCCTGCAGGAGGAGCTCAGGCGGCTCGACACGAGGCGCTCGACGCAGAGCAAGGCGCGCTGGGACTCCGGCGTGTTCCGGGTGGCGCTCGCCGGCTACACGAACGCGGGCAAGTCTACGCTTCTCAATCGCCTCACGAGTTCGGACGTCTACGTGCGCGACGAGCTGTTCGCCACGCTCGATCCCACCACGCGCTCGCTCGAGCTCTCCGAGGGCAGGAAGGTAACCGTCACCGACACCGTGGGCTTCATCCAGAAGCTGCCGACGCTTCTGGTGGACTCGTTCAAGTCCACGCTCGCCGAGGTCTCCAACGCGGACCTCGTGCTCGAGGTCGTCGACGCGCACGACCCGAACGCCTCCAAGGAGATCGCCGCCGTCGAGGACGTGCTCTCCCAGATCGGCGCCGACAAGATCCCGTCACTCGTCGTGTACAACAAGCTCGACCTGCTCGCTCCCGAGGAGCTAGCGGAGATGAGGGCGGAGCACCCGGGCGCGGCGTTCGTCTCCGCCTTGGACGGCAGGGGGATCGACGCCCTGCTGCATGCGGTGGCCTCCATGGCCTCGCAAGGCGACGAGACGGTCACGGCCCTCATCCCCTACGAGAAGGGCATGCTCGTGCGCATGGTGCACGAGAGCTGCCAGGTCATGCACGAGGACTACCGCCAGGACGGCCTGCTCGTCACGGTCCGCGCCCCGAAGAGGGTCTACGAATCCCTCAAGGCCTATCCCGCCGACGCCGCGAAGGCGCCCCGGCACGCTGACGTACCGGACGCCTCGGCCGCCACGGACACCGAGTCTCAGGCCGAGTAGGCGAGCCCCAGGCCGAGCAGCCGTCGAAGCCCCCTAGCCCAGCCCCAGCGCGGTGAGCACGAGGATGATGATCGGTTGGTGCAGGATATAAACCTGGAGCGTGTTCCTGCCGAAGAACTCGAGCACGCGCGAACGACGCCTCTTGGCCCAGTCCGGGTACCCTGCCGCGCTCCATTCCGTTCCGATTGCCGTTCCGGCGAGGTAGAGCAGGCAGTAGGGGAGCACGGGATAGTAGTCTCCCGAGGCGAACGTCGGCCCCGGGAAGCCGAGCCAGCTCCACCAGTCGGTCGCGTAGAGCGAGGAGGGCAGCGTCAGCTCGGTTCCCGGAAGGTGGACGATGCCCCAGTTCATGTCGCGCAGGCACCAGAACGCGACGATGAGGACGATGCCCATGAGGTAGCCCTTGGGCTCGAGGTGCGCCTTCCCCAGAAGCCAGCTCAGAAGCGTGCAGGCTCCCATGCAGAAGATGATTCCGAAGCTGATGGGGGTCACGATCCCCGTAGCGTAGGTGACGACGAAGATGAGCGCGGCGACCAGGAGGTACTTCGCCGACCGGCGCAGGTTGCTCCTCGACTGCGCGCACATGCAGCCTGCGATGAAGAGGAACGGCCAGGAGATGGAGTCCCGCCACGCGGCCATGGCGATGCCCTGGTACCACGGGATGCTCACGCCGTAGATGTTGACCAGGTCGAAGCAGGCATGGAAGCCCACCATGGAGAGGATGAGGATGCCGCGCGCGTCATCGAACACCCGTACTCTCTCGCCCTTCGCCATATGCGCTCCCGGTTCCGCGTCTCCTAGGTCGCGGCGATTCTAGCCCATGGCAGATGACCGGCCGCCGAATGTGCGCATTACGAAATGGAGCGGATGAGGGCCGTGACCTTCCCGAGGATGACCGGGTTCTGGGCGTAGATGGGCTCCATAGTGTCGTTCTCGGGCTGCAGGCGGATCCTGTCGCGTTCGCGATAGAAGGTCTTCACGGTGGCGGAGTCGTCGATGAGGGCGACGACGATCTCCCCGTTGTGGGCGTCGTGCTGCTCCTTCACGACGATGTAGTCGCCGTCGAAGATGCCGGCGTTGATCATGGACTCGCCGCGTACGCGGAGTATGAAGGAGCTCGCGTCGCCCACGATGCTCGTGGGAAGCGAGAGGGTCTCCTCCACGTTCTGCTCGGCGAGTATGGGGACGCCTGCGGCCACGCGGCCGACGACGGGCAGCGAGACCGTGTTCGCATCGAGGTCCTGGACGACCTCGGCGAGCTGGGGCTCCGAGGGCTTCGCGGCCGAGGGGACCTTGTCCGGGTTCACCTCGATGGCGCGCGGCTTGTTCGGGTCGCGCCGGATGTAGCCGGCGTCCTCGAGCTGATGGAGGTGCGCATGGACCGTGGAGGGCGAGGCGAGCCCCACCGCCTCGCCGATCTCCCGGACCGACGGCGGATACCCGTGCGCGGAGGAGTAGCTGAGGATGAAGTCGAAGATCTGCTGCTGCCGCTTCTTCAGAGCGCCTGTGGCCATGGCGCCTCCTTTCGTTAGTCCACATGATAGGCCATGTTCCTCGCGAATGCAAACATTTGTTCTCTTTTCGCTTGACGGGAACGCTTGTTCGGCCGTATCCTTCTCGTGAGCAGAACATCCGTTCCGTCCGATTTATTGTCCGGCCGTCCGGATAGCCTTTGGCCAGGACATGAGGAGGGCAACATGCGCAAGGTAAACGACATCTCCAGGAGCTCCGCCCGCTACGAATCGCTCGGCAGCCTCGCACTCGAGGAATCGCCGCGCGAGGGCTTCGTCGTCTACGAGGGCGGGCTTCTCGGCGCTTTCTCCGCGGCTGGCGCGACGGCGGACGTCCGTCCTGACATCGCCAAGGGGAACGCCGTTGCTTCCGTCTTCGAAGAAGAAGAAGTCTCCGAGGCCCCCGAGACGCTTCCCCTCAGGCTCGGCCAGAAGGTCGCCTTCGTCCTCGCCATAGCGGCCGTCGTGGCTTCCATGCTCGCCGTGAGCGGGCTTTCCGCGGCGGCCCATGAGGCAGCCGTTGCCAGAGCCTATTCGGCCGTTCCGCTCGAGCAGATCACGGTGAGGGAGGGCGACACGCTTCTCGGGATCGCGGGCAGCCATCCCGTCGAGGGGGTCTCCTCCCAGGACCTCGTCACCCTCATCGAGAGGCAGAACGGCCTCGAGAACGCCACCATCACGGTCGGCCAGGAGCTCACGGTCCCTCGAGCCGAGTGATCCCAGTCGCCTTGTGGCATCCGGCTTCGCGTGCCCGAGGATGCGGGCGGGTGGTTTCGCGGCGGCTTCTTTTGGCTGCACTGTTTCGAAACTGGTCTAAGGGGCGGTCTTCTGCCTCGTCAGCGATTGCGCATATGCTACTGTCCTTGTGTTCGAAATCCCGGTAAGGAGGCATATGCGCTGCCCGAGGTGCGGATGCGTCGAGTCGAAGGTCATAGACTCGAGGGCTTCTGAGAACTATGAGACCATCCGGCGCAGACGAGAGTGCGAGAACTGCGGCTACCGCTTCACGACCTACGAGCGTCGCGAGGAGGTCCCCCTCACCGTCCTGAAGAAGGACGGGACGACCGAGGTCTTCGATCGCCAGAAGATCATGCGCGGCCTCGTCACCGCCACGGTCAAGAGGAACATCCCCGTGTCGCAGCTCAACGGCCTCATCGATGACATAGTGCGCGAGCTGAGGGACAAGGGCTGCAGCGAGGTCTCTTCGCACGACATCGGGGAGATGGTCATGGAGCGGCTTCTCGAGCTCGACAAGGTCGCCTACGTCCGCTTCGCCTCCGTGTATCGCGACTTCAAGGACATCGACGAGTTCAGCGCCGAGCTTAGGAGCCTCTCATGAGCGAGCCCGACCGCATCCGACTGCGCATCAGGAGGCTCGACCCGACGGTCGAGCTGCCCGCCTATGCCTACGAGGGGGACGCCGGCCTCGACCTGCGCGCCAACGAGGACGTCACGTTGGCTCCTCACGAGCGTCGCCTCGTCTCGACGGGCATCGCCATCGCGATACCCGACGGCTATGCGGGCTTCGTCCAGCCGCGCAGCGGGATGGCGCTCAAGCGCGGTCTCTCCATGGCCAACACGCCAGGGCTCGTGGACGCCCACTATCGCGGCGAGCTGAAGGTCGTCGCCGTCAACCTGGACGATTCCGAACCCATCCACATCGAGCGCGGCGAGCGCATCGCCCAGCTCGTGATCCAGAAGGTGCCCGTGGTCGAGCTCGAGGAGGTCGACGAGCTCGACGAGACCGATCGCGGGGCATCGGGCTTCGGCTCAACCGGCGCATAGCGCCGTCGCGAGTTTTTTCTGCACGCACGAATGGGAGGGGACAGGGTTATGGATTCGTTCTTCAAGATCAGCGAGAGGGGGTCTTCGGTCTCGCAAGAGCTGCGCAGCGGCCTGACGACGTTTCTGGCCATGTCGTACATCATTGCGGTGAACCCGTCGATCCTAGCTGCCGCGGGCGTCCCGCAGGCCGCCGCCGTGACGGCGACCTGCCTGGGCGCGGCCATCATGACCATCATGATGGGCCTCATCGCCAACAGGCCGATCGCTCTGGCTTCCGGCATGGGCGTCAACGCGACCGTCGCCTACACGCTCGCCCCGATGGCGGGCTGGCAGGCCGCCATGGCGGTCATCTTCCTCGAGGGCGCCGTCATCCTGCTCCTCGTCGTCTGCGGCCTCCGCGAGGCCATCATGGATGCCATCCCGGTGTCGCTGCGCCACGCCATCTCGGTCGGCCTCGGCATCTTCATCGCGATGATCGGCCTCGCCGACGGCGGGATCATCGTCGCGAACGAGTCGACCATGGTCTCGCTCGGCGACGTCCATAGCCCGACGTTCATCGTGGCCGTCATCTCGATTGTCATCTCCGTCATCCTCTGGGGACTGCACGTGAAGGGCGCCCTGCTGCTCGGCGTCGTGATATCGGTCATCGTCGGCATCCCGCTGGGCGTCACCCAGATGCCCACCGGCATCGTCTCCGGCCTCGACTTCTCGAGCTTCGGCGCCCCGTTCCAGACGGGCGAGGACGGCGTGGCGGCCATCGTGAAGGTGCTCACCACCCCGACGCTTCTGGTCTGGGCCTTCTCGCTCATGATGAGCGATTTCTTCGACACCATGGGCACTGCCATGGCCGTCGCCAAGCAGGGCGACTTCCTCGAGGAGGATGGCACCGTCGATGACATCAAGCAGATCCTGATCGTGGACTCCGCCGCCGCTGCGGTCGGCGGCTTCGTGGGTGCCTCGTCGATCACCTCGTTCGTCGAGTCCACCTCCGGCGCCGCGGACGGCGCACGCACGGGCCTCTCGATGGTCTTCGTCGGCATCCTGTTCTTCCTCGCGGCCTTCTTCGCGCCCCTCATCGGCATGGTCAGCTCCGCTGCCACCTGCGGCGCCCTCGTCTTTGTCGGCTACCTGATGATGTCCGAGGTCAAGGAGATCGATTGGAGCGACCTGCTCGACGGCTTCCCGGCGTTCATGATCGTCGCCGGCGTGCCCCTGACCTACTCCATCTCCTCCGGCATCGGCATGGGCTTCATCGCCTACGTCGTGACCGCGGTCTTCCTGGACAAGGCCAAGAAGGTCAAGCCGCTCATGTGGGTCGCCGCGCTGGCGTTCCTGGTGTACTTCCTGATCGTCTAGCAAGGCCGTGCCCTGGTAATTTGGCGGCCATGGCCGCCACGTCATCGCCTAGCTGGCAGGGGTCCGGTCGGGTTCGGCCGGGCCCCTTCTTATGAGTGTCAGAACTATGGAAGGAGCTCGTGTGGCAAAGAACGAGAGGGAGGTCATCGGCGTCGATGACCGCGTGCCGGTGAGCCGTGCCATACCGCTCGGCATCCAGCACATGATGTCCATGTTCGGCTCGACGGTTCTCGTCCCCGTGCTCACGGGGCTCGATCCCAACGTGGCAATCATGTGCTCGGGAATCGGGACCATCTGCTATCTGCTCGTCACGCGGAACAAGATCCCGAGCTATCTCGGCAGCTCGTTCGCCTTCATCAGCCCGATCATCGCAGTCGGCGCGACGAAGGGCCTCGACGCCGCCATGTCGGGCGTCATATGCGCGGGCATCGTGTTCCTTATAGTCGCGGGCATCGTCAAGCTCGTCGGCACCGGCTGGCTCGACCGGCTGCTGCCGCCCGTGCTCGTGGCATCGGTCATGGTGGTCATCGGCGTCGGCCTCTCGGCCACCGCAGCCAACATGGCGTTCATGAACGGGACCACGTTCGACGGCACCTATTCCCTCGTGGCCGCCATCACGCTCTTCGCCGCCGTCATGTTCTCGACGATGGGCGGCATCTTCGGCACGGTGCCGGTCCTTCTCGCCATCGTCATCGGCTACGTGGTCGCGGTGCCGTTCGGGCTCGTGGACTTCTCGCCGGTGGTAGAGGCCGCCTGGATCGGGCTTCCGAGCATCTCGGCGCCGCGCTTCGACCTCGGCGCGATCGTCATCATCGCACCCGTGGCCATCGTCACGGTCATCGAGCACATCGGCCACCTGCTCGCCGTGGGTGAGATTTGCGACCGCGACTTCCGCCCGATGCTCCCGCGCTCGCTTGCGGGCGATGGCCTCTCCACCATCATCTCCGGCTTCCTCGGCGGCCCTCCCACGACCACGTATGCGGAGAACATCGGCGTCATGAGCGTCACGCGCGTCTACTCCACGCAGATCTTCTGGTACGCGGGCGGGTTCGCTCTCATCGTCGGCGGCTTCTGCCCCAAGATCTCGGCGCTCATCCGCTCGATCCCGAGCCCCGTCATGGGCGGCGTCTGCCTCCTGCTCTTCGGCCTCATCGCCTCCAACGGCCTGCGCATGTTCGTCACGAACAAGGTCGACTTCGACGAGAACCGCAACCTCATGATCGCCTCCGTCGTGATCATCCTGGGCGTCGGCATGGAGACGGCGGGCCTCTCGATTCCCATCGGCGGCTACACGCTGCCCGGCATGGCCACGTCCACGCTCGTGGGCATCATCCTCAACCTGGTGCTTCCGGGCAGGAAGGAGCCGGAGGAGGAGGGCGCCGCCGCGGAGTAGGACGGCCCTTCGCTCGTCTCGGGGCGTCGCCCCGTGTGGGCTACAATCATGAGGCCCGGGGCCCATGCCCTAGCCGCTTGCTGGGCGCGGCGGGGCAGGCAGAGGACCCAGCCCATGGCGAGCAGGAAGGACCTGCTATGGCAAAGCCGATAGTCGCCGTCGTCGGCAGGCCCAACGTAGGCAAGTCGACGCTGGTGAACCGCATCGCGCAGAGCCGCGACGCGATAGTCCATGAGTCGCGGGGCGTCACGCGCGACCGCTCATACCACGATGCCGATTGGTCGGGCCACGAGTTCGTGCTCGTGGACACCGGAGGCATAGAGCCTGCCGGCTCGACGGACCGCTTCGCCGGGAGCATCCGCCAGCAGGCGCTCTCCGCCTGCGAGGAGGCCGACGTGGTCCTCTTCGTGGTGGACGGGCGCGCCGGCGTCACCGAGGAGGACGAGGAGGTTGCCCGCGCGCTGCGCCGCACGAAGCGGCCGGTGATCGTCGTCGCCAACAAGTACGACGACCCCACCAACGAGGACGGGCTCTGGGAGTTCCTCTCGCTGGGGATGGGCGAGCCGCATCCGGTGAGCGCCACGCACGGCAACGGAACGGGCGACCTTCTCGACGAGGTGGTCGCGGCCTTCCACGAGAAGCCCGAGGAGGGCTATCCGGAGGACTGCCTCAATGTGGCCATCGTGGGCAGGCCGAACGTGGGCAAGTCGTCGCTCGCGAACGCCTTGGCCGGGACCGAGCGCTCCATCGTGAGCGACGTCGCCGGCACCACGCGCGATGCCGTGGACATCGTGGTCGACCACGACGGCACCCCGGTGAGGCTCGTGGACACGGCGGGCATGCGCAAGCGCAACCAGGTCCACGAGGACATCGAGTACTACAGCGTCGTGCGCGGCCTGCGCGCGATGGAGGACGCAGACGTCTGCCTGCTCGTGGTGGACTCGACCATCGGGGTCACCGAGCAGGACCAGAAGATCTGCGAGATGGCCATCGACCGCGGCTGCGGCGTTGCCATCCTGCTCAACAAGTGGGACCTGCTCCTCGACGACCAGGCGCGCGACGAGGCGCTCCAGTCCCTCGCGCAGAGGATGGCCTTCGCCGCATGGGCGCCGGTACTCAGGATCTCCGCACTCACCGGCCGCTCGGTGGGCAAGGTGCTCGACCTTGCCGAGACGGTGGCGCGCAACCGCGCGTCGCGCGTCCCCACCGCCCGACTGAACGACGTGCTCTCCAAGGTCCGCGAGTCGGGCCACACGGTCGTCTCCGGCAACCGGCGGCTGCGCGTGAACTATGCGACCCAGGTGGGCGTGAGGCCGCCGGCGTTCACGTTCTTCTGCAACTCGCCCGACCTCGTGAACGACAACTATCGACGCTTCCTCGAGAACCGCCTGCGGGATGCCTTCGAGCTCGAGGGCACGCCCATCCGCATGCGATTCCGCAAGAAGGACGGAGGGCCACGGGAGTGAGTATGCCTTTGGGTGCGGTGGTCGCCGTCTACCTCGTCGCGACCTATTTCGTCTGCGGCATCCCGTTCGGAAAGATCGTCGCGCGGCGCAACCACGTGGACATCAGCCATGTGGGCTCGGGAAACATCGGCACCACGAACGTCGGGCGCACCGTGGGCGCGCCGGCGGCGGGCCTCACGCTGGCGCTCGACGCCGGCAAGGGGCTCCTCTGCACGGCGCTCGCCCGGCCGGTCCTGGCCACGCTCTGCCTCGGCGGGGATGCCTCCGCGCTCGCCAACGGGGCCGAGCTCGGCTGGGTGGTCGCCCTCGTCTACCTGGGCTGCATCGTGGGGCACGTGTTCAGCCCCTACCTGCGGGGCCATGGCGGCAAGGGGATAGCCGTGGGGTTCGGGGGAGCGCTGGGCTTCAGCTGGGAGGTCGCGCTCGGGCTGCTCGTCGTGTGGGCCGTCGCCGTCGCCCCCACGAGGATCGTCTCGGCAGGCTCGTGCGCGGCGGCCGTGTCGCTTCCCATCTGGTCGTTCGTCTTCTATCGGCCGAGCTGGGCATACCTTGCCATCATGTGCGCGATTTCGGCCATCGTGCTCTGGGCGCACCGCTCCAACCTGTGCAAGCTCTTCCGCGGCGAGGAGAAGCGGTTCTCCTTCCATCACGACGGGGAGCCGCCTGCCGCTAGCGGCAGGGACGGGCGCTGAGGATCCCGGCCGCGTGCGGCGCGGCCCAACGTGCGGGGCGCAAACGTGGTACCAGTCGATTGAGAATTCCGGCCGCGCGCGACGCGGCCCAACGAGGAGGTAATCATGGAAGGGCATAGGGTGCTCATAGCCCCGTCGGTCCTCTCGGCCGA
>CADBMC010000116.1 GCA_902795635.1 uncultured Coriobacteriaceae bacterium
TACGAGATTAGCGCCGAGCACGAGAGGCTGTTCGGCGAGCCGCTCACAGAGGGCCAGATAGGCAACGCGAAGATGCGCCACGGCGTGAGGTCCGGCACCCACGGCGGGCGCTTCCAGAAGGGCCAGGCTTCGTGGAACAAGGGCATGCGCCAGTGCGACTTCATGAGCGCCGAGGCCATCGAGCGCACCAAGGCGACGCGGTTCATGAAGGGCGAGGTGCGCGACCGCCCGGACGGCTGGATCAAGCCCATCGGCCACGAGAGGGCCGGTGCCAATGACGGCTACGTCTGGGTCAAGGTCATGGACAGCCGCACCGACGGCATACAGCCGCAGGTTCCCGGCAACTTCAACAGAAACTACCGGCTCAAGCACCACGTGGTGTGGGAGGAGCACAACGGCCCGGTGCCGCCGCACACCATGATCGTCTTCGCAGACCACGACAAGCGCAACTTCGACCCGGACAACCTGGTCGCCGTGCCGCGCAGGCTGTGGTGCCGCATCTCCCAGCTGGGCATGCAGTACTGCGACCGCGAGAGCCTCGAGGCCTGCATGGCGCGCGCCAGCCTGCACGCGGCGATGGCCGACAAGAGGCGGGAGCTGGCCTAGTGGACGAGTACAGGCGATACATCGCGGGCCAGTCCCGCGCATACATGGAGCACGTGAGGCGGCTCGTGGCCTCGAGGGCAACATGGGAGGCCATCATCGAGCAGGACGTGGCGCTCATGGAGGGCGTCAAGGGCATCGATTACACGCGCGTGCAGGTGGCCGGCGGCCAGCGCGCCGACAGGATGGCCGAGCTGCTCGACCGCCTGGAGGGCAACAGGCGGCAGCACGAGGCGTCCATGGCCGCGCTGGTGGAGGCCGTGGAGGACGCGCAGGAGAGGGTGTCGCGCATAGACGCCCCTTACTCGACGCTGCTCCTGCTGCGCTACGTGTCCGACCTGCCGTGGGGCGAGGTCGCCAGGCGGGTGCACTACTCGGAGGACTACTGCAAGAAGGAGCTGCAGGATGCCGCCCTCGTCGAGATGCACGCGCACATCCCGACCGAATGGCGCGACCCGAGCCACAGGGCCGTGTGACAACACCCCACGAAACCCCACGCCGCCTTACTGTACGATGTAAACGGGCCGTCCACGGCATGGACCTGGGCGGCCCCAGCATTGAGCGGCTCTTTCCTTCCTCCTTTCGGAGCCGCGAAAGACGGGGCGCCCTACGGCGCGGCCACCACCTTCCCAGAAACGATGCATAGCTTGCCTCACGGTGCCATGCGCCGAATGACTCGCATGCGCGCCGGCGCCCCGGATAAGAAGAGACGGGGGACTGGATGACATACGACGAGATGGCGGGGATCGCCGCCACGCACCGCACGCTCATGGCCGAGCGGTTCCTGGAGGCCTACGCGGCATGGCTGGCCGCCAATGGCTAACCCGAGATGCGCCAACGGCAACGCCAGGAGGAAGCTTGCCAGGAGGCTCAGGGCCGAAGGAAGGGGCTGCTGGATATGCAGGGCCTTCGGCAGGCCCGACGAGATCGACTACTCGCTTCCAGCGGGCGACCCGGGAGCGTTCGAAATAGACGAGCTGGTGCCCGTCAGCAAGGGCGGCGACCCGCTCGACTACGCGAACGTGGACGCAGCGCACAGAAGGTGCAACCAGTGGCGCGGCAACAAGTCCGTGGCTGCCGTGCTCGGCATCGCGTCGGGCGAGGCGATGGCGATGGACGGCCTCCCGCAGCCATGGTAGCGGCCGAGGGGTGGGGGCGCACCCTCCCCGGGGGCCGTGGCGACCCCCGCGCGCATAGCGCCGATTTACACACGAGGAGTTTCGCATGGAGTCAAGGGAGCCCTGCAGCGCGTACGAGGACATCGCAAGGGAGCTGATTTCCTCCGAACCGGCGCTGAGGCAGCTTGCGGGCAGCAAGGCGAGGGTCTGCTACCTGGTCTCCGACAAGGAGAAGAGGAGTGGCCGCAAGAGCGTCTACGCGGAATGCGAGAAGGTTCCCGACAAGTGGAAGTGGGCCGTCCCGTACGACTTCGCGATAACGGTGTTCGCGCCGAATGTGGAGCGATTCACGGAAGGGCAGATGAGTATTCTGCTCCTCCATGAGCTGCTCCATATCGGCATCGACGTGGACGGCAACGAGGAGACCTACCACGTGGAGCCACATGACGTAGAGGACTTCCGCTGCATCCTGGAAGCCCACGGAATGGACTGGAGCTCATGACGCGCAAGAACCAGAAGACGAGGCTCGAGAAGCTCAAGGAGCACGAGTCCATGCTGCTCGAGATGATGGGCAAGGCGAACAGCCGCAGCATCGCGGCGCTGTCGAAGGCGTACCGCGCGACGCTGCGCGACATAGAGGAGCTGGAGGGCGACGATGGCAACGGCGACGTTATCGCGCAGATCATCGCGAGGCGCGGATAGGCCCGCTGCCGGCAGCCAGGCGCCGACCCGCCTAGTGGTGCCCGACTTCGCAAGCTCAGAATGGCAGGACTGCCACGCCCTCAACGCGGCGGGCGGGCTGGAGATGCTCGAATGGCAGGACCGGATCATGGAAGGATGGCTCGGCGTCAACCGCTTCGGCAGGTGGAGCGCGCAGACGTGCGCAGGCAGCGTCCCGCGCCAGAACGGCAAGAGCCTCGGCGTCGTCGAGGCGCGCGCCAACTACGGCATGGTGATGCTCGGCGAGCAGGTCATATACACGAGCCACCTGCAGAAGACGTCCACCGAGACGTTCGAGGACATGGCGGCCTTTTTCGAATCGAAGGCCCTGCGCCGCTACGTCAAGGACATAAAGGCCGCGCTAGGGCGCGAGCAGATAGTGCTCAAGAACGGCGGGCGCATAAAGTTCCTGGCCCGCACGCGAAACGGCGGGCGCGGGCAGCACGGAGACCTGCTCGTTTTCGACGAGGCTCTCGAGCTCGACGCAGACCAGCAGGCGTCGTTCCTGCCTGCGATCTCCGCATCCAGGAACCCTCAGACCGTCTACGTGTCGACGCCGCCGACGCCCAGCAGCGACGGATACGTGTTCAGGCAGATCCGCGAGCGCGCGTTGTCCGGCGAGTCAGAGCGCACGGCGTGGTTCGAATGGAGCGTCGACGACGTCGGAGACGTTTCCGACCGGAGGCGGTGGTACGAGACGAACCCGTCGCTCGGCATCCTGATCCAGGAGTCGACGGTCGAGGCGGAGTGCGAGCAGATGGACTCGGACACCTTCGCCTGCGAGCGGCTCGGCTGGTGGGCGCCGAGGCTTGCCGCAGAGCATCCAGTAGCGGCAGCGGACTGGGATGCGTGCGCCGACGGCAGCCCGTCGAGGGAAGGCGTGAGCGTCATCGCGCTCAAGTTCAGCCCAGACGGCTCCACGGGCGTAATGGCCGAATGCATACGCCCCGACGAGGGATCGCCGTTCGTCTACGTCATCGAGGCGCGGGGCATGAACGGCGGCATCGGCTGGTTCGTGGAAGAGGTGCTCAAGAGGCAGGACGAGGTTGCTCAGGTGGTCGTGGACGGAACCGGCAACGCGCAGAGCCTTGCCGAGCGCCTCGCCGCTGAGCGCGTCCCCAGCAGGCTCGTCGTGAGGCCTGCGTCCGGGGACGTGTCCGCGGCCTGCCAGACGCTGGCGAACGCGGTAGCGGAGCGAGAACTGCGGCACTTCGCCCAGCCTGCGCTCGATGCGGCGGCAAAGGGCTGCACCAAGAGGAACATTGGCCAGGGGGGCGGCTGGGGGTTCCAGTCCGACGCCCCGGCTGACGCGGCGATGATGGAGGCCTGCGCGCTTGCCCTCTGGTCTGCGAAGAACACCAGGAGGGACCCCAGAAGGAGGGCAGTGGTCAGATGATAACCGTATACGGGCAGATAGCCGCAGCCAAGGGGCTGCGGGCCCAGGACCGCAACCTGGTCGCCAGGCTCGCGAAGGCCTGGCGAGACCATTACGGCCGTAACCTCAAGCGCCACGGCTACTACCTGATGCACAACACGTTGAAGGACCTTGGAATCTCCGTGCCTCCGGAGCTCAGGCGGCTCGAGGCTGCGTGTGGCTGGGCGAAGAA
>CADBMC010000117.1 GCA_902795635.1 uncultured Coriobacteriaceae bacterium
ACGGCCTTGATGAGCCGGCGGAAGAAGCTACCAGTCGCTCTCAGTATCGTCGCTACGATCTTCATCCAGAGTCCCTCCTATCCAATCTTCGTCATCTTCCGGGGCCTGCGCCTGCGCGGCCTCGGACTTCATCGCGTATTCAAGGGCCCTCGGCGCTGATGCCGAGGCCCTTTGACATCGGGGTGTCGCTTGACGCAAGGGTCTCGTCGCCGTTGGCCAGGTACTCGCGGGTTCGGCATATCCTTCCCAGAACCGGTCTGCTGAGGCCGACGCAGAGCGCGGTCACGGCGTCGAGCCTGGGCATGTCCGCCAGGATCCCTCCTATTCGCATGAGCACGGTGGCGACGTCCATGACGACGCTGCGGATCCCCGCCGCCTCGCCGGGGCCGGCGATCCAGCCCATCTCGCGTCTGGCCTCGGGTATCTCGCCGTCGTCTGCGCGGTAGGAGTCGTTGGCCGCGTAGCAGTGCGCATGCAGCCAGAGCCCGTCCTCCTCGATGTCGCTGTAGTGCGTCTCGAAGTCCGCCAGCATGCTCTTGTCGCGGAACGGCTGCGCCTCGGTGAAACGGCCCGTGTCGAACACGTCAATGCGGCCTTCGTAATAGACATCCACCCTCATCGCTCATTCCTCCCGTCGCGGTCGCGGCGCCTTGAAGCCTGCCCGGCGCGCTGGTAATCGACACGCCTGCGGTTGGCCTTCTCCTGCTGCTCGTTTCTGGCCGTCTGGGCCCTCTGAGCCTGCTGCGCCTTGGCGGGAAGCAGTCTGTTCTCAGCGACGTAGTCGCGTGCGTGGACGAGACGCTGCAGATCGTCGTCCTTGGCCACGTCGCCGCGCTGCTCGAGCTTGGCGATCCTGCGGTCCAGCTCCTCGACGCTCCTGACGTTGAACGCCATGCACATTTCCGTGGACGCCGAAAGCCTTTCCAAATCTGCGATGTCGTTAAGCGCCACGGCGTAGCGCGCATGGGACAGGACCTTCCGGCTCGCCTGGGCGCTTGGATGCCATGCGGCCATACGCCCGAAGCGGTTGCGCAGCGACTCCTGCCCGAAGCTCAGCCCCAGCTTCTCGCCGCCGACGCGCCAGGTGGGGCAGTCGCGCAGCGCGTAGATCCAGTCGCGGCGCCATGCCTTGGGGCTGTTCTCGGAGACATCGACTTCCAGCGCGTCCAGGATGGCCATGAACTCGCCCTCGTCGCGCGCGAGCGCCTTGGCGATGGTGACGCGCCCGCGGATATCGGTCACCCACGAGTAGCCGCCCTCCTTGGCGATCTCGACCTCGCTGCAGCGGAGGTATACCTGCTGCATTGTGGCGAGCGTCCGCTTCATTGGGTGCTCGTCGTCGGATTCCATCACCATGTCATCGCGCATGAAACGCATGCCCCTGCACTCGGCCATGTCCTGCAGGCTGCGGTTCAGGTCGAGCGGGTTGTCGTTGTGCATCCTCCGCTCCGTGCGCAGGTTCGTGTTGTTCACCACCACGTGCGCGTGCGGTATCCTCCCGGCGTTGTCGTCGTGCATGATGATGGCGACCTCGTGCTCTGGGTAGTGCTCCTGCGCCCACTCGACGGCAAGGTCCGCCACCGCGGCGATGGTGAGCCCGTCCTGGGGGTCAGGCGAGATGACGAAGTGCTTGAACGTGCGGGCCCTCGCGCCCCTGTAGGTCGTGTTGTTGCCGCACGCATGCCTCGTCTCGTCCATGCATTCTGCCCAGTCGAACTCGATCGGCACCTCCGTAACCTCCTGGAACTCCATCTCTGGCTGCCAGGGGAAGTTCATCACCAGAGTCCTCCTGCTGCGCCCGTTCTTCTAGAGGTAGCGCTTGATGTTGCCGCACCCGGTGTGGCCGCCTATCTACTTGAGCAATGGCATGCTAATCGCCGCCCACGAGCGTATGGGCCCTGAGGTCCTCGAGCTGACTGCTGAGCAGTCGCCGCCCGTCCTCGACCTCTGTGAGCAGCAGTGCGGTCTCGTCGAGCTTGCCGCCGATCCACTCGTAGTCGATGCGTCCGTGCTCCAGCTGGTACTTGATGGTGTTGAGCGCGTGCATGCCCTAGTTGTAGTGGTAGCCCCAGCGAACGATCTCGCGCTGGATCTTCCTAACGGATTTGCCATCGAGCAGGACACCGCCATAGCCGGCGTTGCCGGCGTCATCGGCGATCATCCGCACAACAAATCGTTTGTACGTTAGGCGCACCATGACATTTGGTCAGAGGGTGCGGAACATCATGGTTACCTGCGCAAATAAGAAGGCCGCCCGGATTATCCAGGCGGCCTTCATTAGCTCACATTATTCACGAATCGTTCCAGTGGCTTGCAGGTTGTCGTGTATCTGCAATTTCCTAGAAGTAGCTACAGGTGGCTTGCGTCGCGAACAAATTAACAGAACACTTGTACGTATTACTACTCCCACTCAATAATTAAAACCAACGTTTTCCGCAGTACCGACCCGGGCTTTGACCAGGGCTTTCCATTATTCCCCGTTCCCGGAAACGGTCCAAAATCGCAGTACCACCGCAGTACCGGGGGTGGTACCGCTGCAG
>CADBMC010000118.1 GCA_902795635.1 uncultured Coriobacteriaceae bacterium
GGACACGGTGAAGGAAATCTCCGAGGCGATCGGCAAGCAGACGGTCGCGACGGTCACATGGAACGAGAGCCGAGGGGCGTCCGCCACCTCGACCCGCAACTTCAACACGGTCGAGCGCGACCTCCTGCAGGCATCGGAGGTCGCGAAGCTCCCCCGGGACCGAGCGATCGTGCTCATCGCCGGCGCCGACCCGCTCCGTGACGCCAAATACGACGTCGAGAAGCACCCCCACTGGCGGGAGACGGCGCCAGGAGGCGGCGATCCGTTCGACTTCGGCTCCTACCTGAGGGAACGGCACGCGGCCCCCGGCGACGGCGGCTGACGAGAGGGGCGGCGGCGCGCAGAGCGCGACCCCGGATGAGCCTTCCACAACCCGCCGGGGGCCGCCGCCCGTGCAAAGGAGCCCGACAGGGCTCGGCAAGATTCTATCTCAGGCGCGGCACGCCGCGCCCAGTTGCAAAGGAGCCCAAATGCTCTCACAGATCATCTCCCTCGTATCGGGCTGCGTGACGTTCCTGGGCGGCTTCATCGCCGTGTGGGGCGCCGTGTCGCTCGGCCTCGCCATCCGCGAGCAGCAAGGCGGCGCGCAGATAGCCTCGGCCATCTCGACCATCGCGGGCGGGGCGATCATCATCGCCGCCGCCGTCTACTTCGGCATGCTCGACACGTCCTGGATGCCCCAGTAGGCCGCCATGCTGAGCGTGACCGTGCACAAGGACATCGGCGAGTACACCGAGAAGATCGTGGGAAAGCTCTCGGCGCGGACGCTCGCCTGCACCGCGGGCGGGATCGGCGCCGCGATCGGGACGGCCGCCTTCGTCTACCTGGGCCTCGGAATACCGGTCTCGGACGCGACGCTGCCCGTCATGGCGGCATCGATGCCGTTCTGGCTCCTGGGGTTCTGGAGGCCGAGGGGGCTCAAGGCCGAGAAGTTCCTGCCGCTTTACCTGGACCACGTTCTGGGCGACGGGATCGTCACCTACAGAACCGGGTCCCGCCCCGACGGCGTAGCCGGGGGCATCGCATGCGAGAAGACGGACCGCCGCGCCCGGAGGGCTGCGGCGAGAAAGGGGGCCGAGAGACGTGCGCCTTCCATGGAGCAAGAGCAGGGACGATGAGACGCGCGGCGGCCGCGGGATGTCCGTGAAACGCAGGCTGAGGGAGCAGGACCGCCAGCTCACCGACGCGACGGCAGCGCAACGGAAGAAGAGGCGCGCCGCGAAGGACGTCTACGGGGCCGTGGGCTTCGACCTCATGTACGAAGACGGAATATGCCAGGTCGAGGACGGCCTCTTCAGCGAGAGCATCGAGTTCGAAGACATCAGCTACCAGAGCGCCCGCGAGGAGAACAAGCGCGCGGTGTTCAGCGGCTGGTGCCAGCTGTTCGACTACTTCGGATCCGACAGCTGCGTGCAGCTGACCGTGGTCAACCAGCCCATACCCGCCTCGGAGATAGGACGCAAGACCTTCTTCCCGACCGACGACCCCGACACCGCAGAGCTCGCCTGCGAGTACAACCGAATCCTCAACGACAAGATGCGCGAGGGCATCTCGAACCTCGTCCGCCACCGCTACCTCACGTTCGCGACGGGAGCCCCGAGCGTCGACGCCGCCGTGCCGAAGCTAGCGAGGATGCGCAACGACGCCATGCAGACGCTCGCGAAGATCAGGAGCGACTCGCGCGTCCTCGACGGCGAGGAGCGGCTGCGCGCCATCCACTCGCAGCTGAGACCGGGCAAGCCGTTCGTCTTCAGCTGGGACGCGGTCGGCGCGGCCGGCGGCCTCACGTCGAAGGACCTCATCTGCCCCTCGACCCTCGAGTTCAAGCCGGAGGGCGAGTCGTGCTGCTACCGGTCCGACGGCTCCTGGTGCCAGGTGCTGAGCCTGCAGAGGTTCGGCAGCGAGCTCACCGACCGCTGCCTCGCCGACATCATCGACCTGCCCATGCCCCTCAACGTGACGTTGCACGTGCAGGCCATCGAGAAGTCGAAGGCCGTGGCGTTCGTGAAGACGCGCATCGCTTGGATGGACAAGGAGATCATCGACGAGCAGATGAGCGCGGTGAAGAAGGGCTACGACTTCCAGATCCTGCCCTCGGAGCTCAAGTACAGCAAGGAGGAGGCGGAGGACCTGCTCGACCACCTCCAGAACAAGAACCAGCGCCTCTTCGTGTACTCGGGCCTGGTTTTCACCTACGCCCCCACCCGCAAGGAGCTCGACGACCAGGTCATGCAGATCGTCTCGACCGCCCGGCGCAACTCCA
>CADBMC010000119.1 GCA_902795635.1 uncultured Coriobacteriaceae bacterium
CTCGAGCCAGCGCGCGGCTGCAAGGCCGCAGGGCGCCACCACGAGGTTGCGCTCGCAGGAGCCCGCCTTCCGCACGTCGTCCAAGGTTGCGTCCAGCCCGTAGAGCACAGCCTGGCCCCAGCCCTTCTCGGCCAGCGCCTCGCGAAGCGGGGCCGCCGCCTCGGTGTCCGAGAGGTCCATCGGGGTGCAGCCGAGCACGCCGAGCCTGCCGGCAACGACCTCGGGGGCCTGGCTCGCCTGCCCTGACTGCTTGCCGGCGCCTTCCGCGAAGGCCTCGAAGAGCGCCAGGTAGGCCTTCTCGGCGCCGTCGTCGTAGAGGCGCATGCCGTTCGTCTCCACCCCGATCGTGGGAAGCCCGCAGGCGCGCTCCGCCATGCGGCGCAGCGCATGCAGGTCCGTGCCGATCACGGCCGGCACGGGCGTGGAGACGAGCGCCGCGAAGCTCGCGTCGATCTTGTCTGCCGCATCGGCGAGCTTTCTCACCAGCAGGTCGTCGCGGCCGAGGATGGCGTCCATGTCGCGCAGGCCGGCGGAGAAGACGGCGTCCTTGCCGGCGAGCCAGCGCGGCTCGTCGAAGCCGCAGATGTTGCCCACGCAGCCGCCCGCGTCGATCACCACGGAGATGCCGCCCAGCCCGTAGAGCACCGAGACGGCGCCGGACTGGTCCGGCGCGAAGGGGGTGAGGACGCGGCGCAGCCCACGCACCGGCTCCGTCGGCCGCAGCCTGAGGCCGGCCGGGGGCTCTTCCACGGCCTTGGGGCCGCTTGCGGGGGCGTTGCGGTCGCGCTCGGAGGCGCGCTCCTGTGCCAGCGAGATGGCCTGGGAGCCCGTCTCCCCGCCCTCGAGCAGGGCGGAAAGCGCGCCGAAGAGCCCCTCCACGGCCTCGTAGCCGAAGGGCTGGGCGTCCGAGTTCCAGGGCAGGTTCGGGCATTCGGGATGGTAGTAGCCGGCGTCGCGGCCGATCGTGAGCGTGACGCCGGAGCCCTCGGGGGAGTAGCAGAGCATCGTGGGCTCGAGGTTGGAGAAGACGCGCGTGTTCGGCGAGAGTCCGGCGATGCCTCGCAGGTACACGTAGCGCTCGGGCGAGACGGTGCAGAACACCTCGGGGACCTCGAAGCCGTAGCGCAGGAGCGCGAGAGCGAGCTCGAGCGGGTCGGCGTTGGCGCACTCGCCCACGGCGAAGGCCTCGTGGGGGTGCGCGTCCCGGAAGGCACGCAGCGCGTCCTCAGCGCGTCCGCGGAAGGCGTCCTGCGAGAAGGCAGTCCCCAGCGCACGCGCGAGGGCATCGTATTGCCTGCCGATGCGCTCGACGTCGTAGAAGCGCGTGAGCTCGATCCAGGGAATGCCGAGCCGCTCCTGCAGGTCGGCAGCGGCAGGGCCTGCCTCGGGGTCGAGCACGAGGTCGAAGTTGGCCTCGGCCATGCGTTGGAAGTCCTCGTAGCCCTCGCACGCGGAGACCTCGCGCACATGGCGCAGCCCGGCCTGCCGGAGCAGGTCCCTGAGCTCGGATCGCTCGTGCACTGGCGCGAAATGGCCGAGCAGGTTGCAGGACCTGGG
Source organism: uncultured Coriobacteriaceae bacterium (assembly GCA_902795635.1). Taxonomy (GTDB): domain Bacteria; phylum Actinomycetota; class Coriobacteriia; order Coriobacteriales; family Atopobiaceae; genus CADBMC01. The sequence goes on from CADBMC010000119.1 coordinate 1,558, forward strand.
GTCGCGCCTCCTTGGCTCGAGCAGCGAGTAGATGGACTGGCGGACGTTCACCATGGGGGGCTTCCTGCCCTCGCGGGTGAGCGCGTACATGTAGCAGGGGCGTACGCGGACGCCGGCGAGCTCCTCCGCCTTGCGGCAAACGCGCTCCATGTCGGTGCCCAGCAGCGCGTCCACGCAGGTGATGCATACCATCACGACCGAGGGCGGCTCGGGCAGGCTCTCCACGACGGAGGCCACGGCGCGGGGGATGCGCTTGAGGTGGCGGGCGGTGATGAGGTCGGTCTCGCTCATCTCGAGGTAGAAGAACCTGCGCTCGTAGCCCGGCAGCTCGGAGATGCTGCTGGTGTTGCGGCCGCAGCAGCCGGGAGAGACGACGAGCATGACGGAGCCGGGCACGGCGAGGCCGGCGCGCTTCACGCCGAAGCCCTCGGCCCCGGGCGAGTTGAAGGAGAGCGCCGCGGGAGAGCTGTATATGAGATGGCGGCCTGAGACGAGCTCGTCGGGGATGGCGTCCGCGCCACGCTCGCAGAGCTCGGCTGCCGTGTAGGAGGCGGCGCGTCGGCCGGTACGCGCCTTCGCCACGGCGCTCATCGAGCGGCCTCCGAGCCGTCGAGCAGGCGCTGCGCCAGCTCGATGAAGGTGCGGGAGATGGGGAGCTCGGGGTCGGCCTCGACCACGGTCTTGCCCTCGTCCTCGCAGCGGTTGATGTCGTCGCAGCGCGGGATGTCGCCCACGATGCCCACGCCGATCTTCTGCGCGAGACGTTCCACCTTCTCGAGCTCGTCCGGCACGTTCCTGCGGTTGAGCACGATGCCTGCCACCTTGGCGTATCCGCGGTCCTCGAAGTTGCTCACCGCGGTGGCGATGTTGTTCGCCGCATAGAGGGCCATCTTCTCGCCGCTCGTCACGATGAGGACCTGCTCGGCATAGCCCTCGCGGATGGGTGCAGCGAAGCCCCCGCACACGACGTCGCCCAGGACGTCGTAGAGCACGACGTCGGGGTCGTAGGTCTCGAACAGCCGCAGGTCTTCGAGCAGGCCGAAGGTGGCGATGATGCCGCGCCCGGCGCATCCCAGGCCGGGTGTGGGCCCGCCGGTCTCGATGCAGAGCACCCCGCCGAAGCCCACCTTCGAGACGTCGGAGATGCTCTCGGGGTCCTCGTCCTCGCTGCGCAGGTAGTCCATGACCGGCCGCGGGGGCTCGCCTCCCAGCAGGTTGATCGTGGAGTCGGCCTTCGGGTCGCACCCGATCTGCGCCACGCGCTTGCCCAGATAGGCGAAGGCGGCGGAGAGGTTGCTCGTCACGGTGGACTTGCCGATGCCCCCCTTGCCGTAGATGGCGATCTTGAGCATGCCTGCCTCCTCCTGTCCGCCAAGCAGGCGCAGAGGAGGCCCTCGTCCGCACGGCGCGATGCGTGCGGGGAAGCTGCATGGGGGCAGATGGCGCCCGCCGCGTGCGGGTGCCGCTCGCCCGTGCCCTTCCGGATCGAGTGGCCTCTCTCCGTCAGATGCCGCGTGGCCGCCCAGGCATCGCCTGGGGCTTCCGTGCCTTGCTCGGGCTCGCCTTCGGGCTCGGCGGGAGGGCTCCCGCGCGGCGCGCCGCATGCCGCGGACGCCGTGCCCTCATTGCGTTCGCCTCGCCCTTGGGTCGTCCTCGCTTCTCGCGAACACTCTACTTGGCGCGACGCCTTCCTGCAAGCGAGCGCGACGGGCGCGCGCCGCAGGTGTGGAGGAGGCGAGGAGCCCGGCTCCCGCCGTCGAAGGCGAGCCCGCCTCGATGCGTCTCGTACGGGCCCTCTGCCTGCGCATAATCGCCCCGCGCTCCCAAGCGTGTGAGCGACGTGTATGCGCGCGCTCCCGCTTCTTCCGACGTGGCCTCTCGCGGCCCCGCAGTCGCCAAGAATCTTGGTCGAGGGCAGACGGAGGGAGGAGCCACATGGGGACGAAGCCCCGCATCGTCATCGCGGTGATCTGCGCGGCCTGCGTGGGGATCGCGTTCGCCGCGTTCGCCGACGAGGTCCGCTCCGAGGCGGACAGGCAGCGCTCCGAGGCAATGGCGCGCTATGGCGGCGAGGTTGTGGACCTCGTGGTGGCGCGCCACGCGCTCGAGCCGGGGGACGTGGTGGAGGCCGGCGACGTCGAGACGAGGGAATGGCTCGCGGACCTCGCGCCGGAAGGCGCCGTGACGCAGGAGGAGGACGTCATCGGGACGCAGGTGACCGTGCCCGCCGCAGGCGGGGCCCCGCTCACGAAGCTGAACTTCCGCGACGCCACCGAGCAGCAGGACGTGCCCTCCGGCCACATCGCCGTCTCGGTGCCCGTCACCGACCGGCTCGGACTCAGCCAGGGGACGCTCTCGGGCAGCTCCGTCATCGCGTATCGCGTGGGCGCAGACGGCTCCCATGTCATCGCGACGGACGTCGTGGTGCTCTCGATGCCGGAGGCCTCCTCGGCAGGCCTCGGCACGCAGGGGACGCTCTCTCTGGGGGTGCTTCCCGAGGACGTCTCCGAGATCCTCTCGGCGAGCGCGGCGGACGAGCTCCGGATCGTCCTGCCGGCAGACGACGTGGAGGCGATCCCGGACGAGGGGACGCCCTCCGCTCCGGACGAGGTGGCAGCGGAGACGGCGGACGTCACAGGCGAATCGGCGTAGAAGGGAGGCAGCGCCATGAGATGGGTCGTATGCGCGGGCGCCGACGAGGAGCCCGGGATCGTGGATGCGGTGTCCGGCCTGGCGGGCTGCGAGGAGGTACGCACGATCGCGGATCCCGTGCGCGCGAGGGAGGAGCTGCTGGGCGCGCCGGCGGGCGAGGCGTCGTGCGCGGTCGGCGAGCATGTGGAGGGGATCGCGCCGGTGAACCTGGCGGCGGCCATAGCCGCCGACGGGCACGCCGCCGAGGTGCTGCTCCTCGTCGAGGACCCCTCGGGCTCGCTTCGCTCCCGGGCGAGGGGAGCCGGCGTGGCCGTGCTCCCGAAGCCGAGGGCAGCACATGGGGAGGATGGCGGCCCGGATGCCGCGGCGAGCGCCCAGGCGTCCTTCTCGAGCGCCTTGGCGAGGGCCGATGCGGCGCTCGCGGACCGCGCGCCCGTCATCGCCATCGCGTCCGGCAGGGGAGGCGTGGGCAAGACCGTCTTGGCGTCCCTCATGGGATCGATGGCGAGCCAGTGGGGGATGCGCTGCGCGCTCGTCGACGCGGACCTGTGCTCGGGCGACCTCTTCAGCCGCTTCGGGCTGGAGGGAGGCACCGACCTCGCACGCCTCGCCTCATGCCCCGACGTGACGCCGAAGGACGTCGAGTCGGTGAGCGTCCGCGTTGCGGAGGGGCTGACCCTCCTGGGCCCCTGCTCGCGCCCCGAGCTCGCGGAGACGCTCGGATGGCGCTTCGGCCGCATGCTGCAAACGCTCGCCTCCGAGAACGACCTCGTGGTGGTCGACTGCTCGACCACCGTGACCGACGCCGTGGCGCAGGCGCTCCAGGCGTCCGACCGCGTGCTGCTCGTGGGAGACGAGCTCAGGGGAGCCGTCGGGTCGCTCGCCAGGGTCGCCGCCCTCTGCGTGCGGCTCGGGGTCCCGCGCACGAGGATCGTCCGGGTCATGGCGCGCTGCGACGAGCGCAAGGGGGACGAGCGGGAATATCGCGCGGCCATAGGCCTGGAGACGGCGCGGTCGTTCCGCATGCCGGAGGGCGGCTCGGATGTCTCTGAGCTCATGCTCTCAGGCAGGGCCCTCGAGCTCGCCGAATCGGGAGGCGAGCTTGCCGCCTCCGTCGCCGGCTGCCTGGCGACGCTGCTCTCCGAGCTCGGGCGCCTGCCGGATTCGCCTCAGGCGGAGCGTGCGCTCAAGAGGTCCGAGCCACGGCGTCGCCGCGGGCTCTTCCGCAGGGCGAGGGAGGCGAGCTAGATGTCGGTTCTCGAGCGCGTGCAGGAGCAGGAGCTCCAACAGCCGCCCGCGCCCTCGGCGGAAGGCGACCGTCTGGGGAAGGCACGGTCCTCGCTCAAGCACGACCTCGTCGAGAGGCTCGGCCTCGGCCCTCTTGCGCAGATGGTGGACTCCGCCGCCCCGTCGCGAGCCCGCGAGGAGCTCGCGGTGGCATGCGAGGCCATCCTCAACTCGGCAGCGTACTCGCAGGTGGAGGAGGCGGACAAGCCGCGCCTCGTGCAGGACGTCATCGACGAGGTGGTGGGCCTCGGCCCCATACAGCCGCTTCTGGACGACGATTCCGTGAGCGAGGTCATGGTGAACGGGCGAGATTCCCTGTTCTTCGAGCGCGGCGGCGAGCTCTTCCGCTCGGAGCGCACGTTCGAGTCCGACGAGCAGATCCTCACGATCGTTGACCGCATCATCGCGCCTCTGGGGCGCAGGCTCGACGAGCGCAACCCCATCGTGAACGCGCGCCTCGCGAACGGCGATCGCGTGAACGCGGTCATCCGCTCCGTGGCGATAGACGGTCCCGTGGTGACGATCCGCAAGTTCTCGAACAGGATCTCCTCGCTCGAGGAGCTGGTGGGCCTCGGCGCCCTTCCCGCGTGGTATGCGCAGCTTCTCGCCTGGGCGGTGCGCCTGCGACAGGACATCGCCGTCGCAGGGGGCACGGGATCGGGCAAGACGACCCTCCTGAACGCGCTTTCCTGCGAGATTCCCGCCGGCGAGCGAATCATCACGATAGAGGACTCGGCGGAGCTGCGCTTCGACAGCCATCCGCACGTCGTCAGGCTCGAGGCCCGCGACGCCTCCATCGAGGGGGTCGGCGAGGTGACCATCCGCGACCTGGTCCGGAACTCGCTGCGCATGCGGCCGGACCGCATAGTGGTGGGCGAGGTGCGAGGGCCCGAGTGCATCGACATGCTCCAGGCGGTCAACACCGGGCACGACGGCTCGCTCACGACGCTCCACGCCGGCACGCCGCGCGAGGCGATCCTTCGGCTGGTCCTCATGGCGCGCTTCGGGATGGACCTGCCGGTCGACATCGTGGAGGACCAGATCGCGTCAGGCCTCGACGTCCTCGTCATGTCGCATCGGCTGGCCGACGGCACCCGTCTCATAGGCTCGGCCTCGACGATAGGGCGCGCGCCTGAGGGCGGCGTGGAGCTTCGCGAGTTCGTGCGGCTGGAGGAGGCAAGTCGGACATGGCGTCTCGTCGACGAGCCACGGTTCCTTGCCGCCGCAGTGAGGGACGGCCTCTTGCAAGAGGGGGAGGTGGCCAGATGGAGGGCATCTGCATCGCGATAGGCATGCTCGGGGCAGGAGTTGGGACCTATTCGATCCTCACGCCTGCGAAAGCCGTAGCCTCCTCGCAGGAGGGCCTGCCGGCGCGAGCGGACGTGGCCCTATCCGGGTTCGCCGCTTGGCCTCCCGTGCGCGCGGCTGCTGCGCTGCCGTCCGTCTCGGCCGTCTCGCAGGAGGTTAGGCGCCGGCTCGCGGAGATGGACGTGCACGCTTCCCCGGATGCCTGTGACGCTGCCGTCGTGCTCTCGGTCCCCGCATCGTTCGCCGTGGGGGCGCTGCTCTCGGGCTCGGCAGTAGGGGGAGGCGTCCTCGCCCTCCTCATGGCAGGCTCCCTGCCTGCCTTGGCCCAGACGGCGCGCCGGCGCGCGCGGGAGGCCGTCGTGCAGGAGATGCCCCAGGTGCTGAGGTCGCTTGCCTCGGCCTTGGGCTCGGGCAAGACCTTGGCGCAGGCCATCTCCTTCGTGGGGACGCATGCGACGGGCCGTGCCGCGGCTGAGTTCTCGCGTGCCTCCCTCGAGCTCAAGTGCGGCATGTCCGCCTCGGATGCGCTCGAGGGGCTGGCAGGGCGGCTGGATGCGCCGGGGGCGCGGCTTCTCGTAGGCGCGCTCGTCATCTCGCAGAGGACGGGAAGCCCGCTCGAGTCGCTGCTCGCGCGAACCGCGCAGCTGGTCGAGCGCCAGGAGGAGCTCGAGCGGACGCTTCGGGTGAAGACCGCGCAGGCAAGGCTCTCCGTGAGGGTCGTCTGCACGATGCCTCTCGTGATGGTGGGGATTCTCTCGCTCGGGTCTCCCGAGTTCAGGCAGGGGCTCGCGACGCCCATCGGCCTTGCCTGCGTGCTTGTCGCGCTCGTGATGGACGGGGTGGCACTGCTCGTCGTGCGCCGCCTCATGAAGGGGGTGCTCTGATGGGAGGGGAGGGCCTGCCGTGGCTCGCCTTCGTGTGCGTCGCCACGTACGCAGGGGCATGCGTGCTGCTCCTCAGGGGAGCCGATGATGGATTCGCGCGCCATGTTCAGTCGGCCGGCCGGGCAATCCCCGCCGTCCTGAGACGCCTCGCGGAAGGAGACGCGGAGGCGCGTCGCCGGGCCCGCTGCGCCGAGGAGCTTCCCGAGCTCCTGGACGTGCTGACGCTGGGCCTCACGGCCGGTCTCTCGTTCGACATGGCGCTCGAGCTCTGCTGCGAGAGGACCCCCGGGGAGCTCTCCGAGGCGCTGCGAGGCAAGTCCGTCTCCTGGCAGCTGGGGCTCGAGACGAGGCCGGAGGCGCTGCGGGAGCTCGCGGAGGAGCTTCGCTCGCCTGCGATGGGGAGGTTCGCTGAGACGGTCGCCGAGTCGCTCGAGTTCGGCTCGCCCTTGGCGCAGGCCCTCGAGCGGCAGGCGGACGCCATCCGCGACGAGCGACGTGCGGAGGCGGAGGAGAGGATCGAGAAGGCCCCGGTCAAGCTGCTCTTCCCCTTGGGGATGCTCATCGTGCCCGCGATGCTGCTGAGCATACTCGGGCCGCTGATAGCGGCTGCGACGCAGGCCTTCTGACATGGGAAGGGCGAACGGAAGGAGGAGACCCCATGGGACGGACCAGAGGAAGGGCATGCATGAGGGAAGGCGACGGGGGACGCGCGAGGCCTATGCGAACGGCGCGGCAGGCATGGCTGGCGCGCATCGGGAAGGACGAGAGCGGCCAGGGGACGACGGAGTACGCGATCCTCGTCGGCGTCCTGGTGGTCATCGCCATCGTGGCGATCATCGCGTTCCGAGGGAAGGTGGGGGAGCTCTGGGACGCCATCGCGCAGGGCATCAATTCCCTGTGAGGGGACGTCCTGCGAGGGGCCGGCGCGGGAAGGCGGGCCGCTTCGCGGCCGTCGCCTTGGCGTGCCTCCTGGCGCTTGCGACCTGGCTTGCCCTCTCACGTGAGGGGAGCGTGCAGGGCCAATGGATCCCAGGGACGGATCAGGGAGACGGGCAGGGGACGCCTGGCGCAGGGGATGTGTCTGGCGACGGCTCCCCTCTTGACGAGGGGACGGAAGGGGGCTCGGCAGCCGCGCTCTCACAGCTCGAGGACGGCCGGCACGAGACGGACACGGGATACGTGGAGCAGGAGACCCTGGAAGGGGAGCTGCCGCAGGTCGCCACGGGGGTCGTCGAGGGCTACAGGGACCAGGGGTCCTGCGTCTTCGTACGCTCAGGCTACCTGGACATGTTCGGGAAGGTGTGGAGCTGCACCGTGTCGGGGGACGGCTGGGTGGACACCTGCCTCGTGAGCGAGGGCGAGGGCGCCTGCGTCGTGCGGACGGTGCGGATGGAGGCGGAGAGGATGCCCCTGTCCGGCATCCTGGCCGCGGAGGGGAGCTGATGTGGGATGCAGGGCTTGGGCGCCTGGCTGCGCGCGGAGCAAGGGCAGTCGAGCGTCGAGTTCGCGCTCGTCGCCATCGCGATGCTCTCGGTCATGGCGGGGATCGCCGCGCTCTGGCGCTTCGGGGAGACGGGAGGGCTGCTCAGGCTCGCGAGCGAGGCCGCCTCGCATGCGACGGGCTCCGGCGGGCTTGCGGCTGCGGTCCATGACGTGTCGCTGTTCTAGCGGCGACGGGCTCAGCTCGGGGCAGTCGAGCATAGAGGCGGCGCTGCTCCTGCCCATGGTGATGTTCTGCTGCGCGTTCCTGCTCCAGCCTGCATGCGTCCTCTATACGCGCTCAATCATGCGCTCCGCCGCGGCGGAGACGGCCCGGGCGGCTGCCGTGCCGCCGACAGGGGCGAAGGAGGAGTGGTACGAGGCGTACGCGAAGCGGAGGCTCAAGGCGGTCCCGGAGGCAAGCTGCTTCCATGTGGGCGGAAGCGACGACTGGGAGGTCGAGGTGGATGGGATGGGGTCCCATGTGGTGAGCGTGGGCATCCGCGGGCATGTGCGGCCGCTCCCCCTGCTCGGCATCGTCGTGGCCGCCTTCGGCGAGCAGGACGGCGAGGGGATCCTGCTCGACGTCGAGGTGAGCGAGCGGGTGCGGCCGGAATGGCTCACAGGGTCGTATGGGTCCTGGGCAAGCGTGTGGGACTGAGGAGGGGAGGCTGGAGATGGAGCCCATGGATGCGTTCATTGATGACGATGGCGGCTACACGTCGCTTTCCGTCGCGCTCTCGCTGCTGCTCAGCCTGACGCTCGCGTTCGGCGCCGCCGCGGCAGGCTGGATGATGGCGCGCTCCTCGGAGGTGCAGGAGGTGGCCGACGCTTCCGCGCTCGCCGCCGAGCAGGTCGTCGCCCGCTATTCGACGGTCGCCCAGGTCTCGGACGCGTGCGTGCTGAGCATGGGGCTCACGGGCGTGCTGGTGCTCGGGGCAGGCCTCGTGGCCTCTGCAATCCCCGGCGCCGGAACGGTCGCCTCGGCGATCGTGGATGCCGGCACCAAGGTCCTCGACGCACGGCGCGACTTCGCCAAGAGCGCGGCGGAGGGGCTCTCGGGCCTCGAGCGCGCCCTGCCCACCCTCATCGTCCTCTCGTCCTACGACGTGGTGGAGGCCAACGAGTCCGACGGCATCTCCTACGGCGGCTGCGCCATCCCCTACCCGCTCGAGTCCGCATCGGAGTTCGACCTGGCAGACGACGTGGACCCTGCCGAGCTCGTGGAGAGCTCCGAGCGCCTCCAGAAGGCATCGGAGAGGGCCCGCGAGGCGAAGGAGCGTGCTGATGCCGCGCTCCTGGCGGGCTGGGAGGCAGACTGCGGAGGCGAGCCCCGCTCGCTCCAGGAGCGGGCGGCGACCCTGGCAGGGTTGGACGAGGCGGAGAACCCCGACTACCCGACTCCCGAGGGCTGGAACTTCGGCGTCCCCCTCTCTCGCTCGAGGGCCTACTACGCCGCGCGGCTTGCGGACGAGACGCCGGAGGGGAGCGGCATCGAGCCCCAGACGGACTCCGCCCTGAGGGAGCGCTTCTATGCCTATGCGCTCGGCGAGATGCGCTCCGGCCACTACCGCGAGCTGCCCGACGGCAGCGTCGACATGAGCCTGCCGAGGCTGCCCCACAACGCCGACGAGACGAGGGGGACCAAGCTCTACACGGAACGCGTCTGGACCTGCACGCAGGAGCCGGAGGGCCTGGTGATCCACTCGACGGCCTCCTGCCCGGGAGCCTCGGGCCCCAAGGCGGGGCTGGAGTCGCTGCAGGCCATCGATGCGGGGAGGGCGCATGAGTGCCGCGTGTGCAAGCTCGACGTGGGCGAGATGGGGCGTGTGGCGGCCGCCTCGACCTCGATCGACAACGGATACGAGCACTACTGGCGCGAGGTCGTCGACGCCGCGGATGCCTACCAGCAGGCTACGGACGAGCTCGCCGATGCCCAGCGGGAGATGAGGGAGATCGGGGAGGAGGGCGACTCGGCATTCGAGGAGGCGCTCGAGCAGCTCAAGGTCGAGCGCCCGAGGCTCTGCCCGCCGGGGTCCTATGGATGCGTCGCGGTGGTGCGCCGGGAGCCCGGGACGCAGGTGCCCTCGGTGCTCACGAGCGGCTGGATCGCCCCCGGCGAGCTTCCTGGCGGCATGGCGGTCTCCGCCGCGACGCTTGCCCCCGACGAGGAGACGCAGGAGAACGACGTCCTCTCCCGCTTCTTCGACGCCCTCTCCGAACAGGGAGGGGTCGCGGGGGTCGCGAACGTGGTCTGTTCCATGTGGGGAAGGCTGCTCGTGGGATATGGGTCTGCCTACGAGTCGGTGGCCACTACGGCAGACGACCTCTTGGGCAAGATCGACTCCGGCCTGGGGACGAGCATCGGCTTCTGGCTTCGCGACCTCGTGTCGCAGACGGTGCACGACATAGGCTTCGAGCCCGTGGACATGCGGCTGAGGAAGCCGGTCCTGGCCAACAGCGAGCAGGTGCTCTCGAGGGCAGGGGTGGACGACGGCGAGGCAAGACGCATGGTGCAGGCGGTTCCCGACGAGGGGACGCCCGAGGAGGTCGCGCGGTCGCTCGGGGTCCAGTACCTGGATGAGAAGGGAATCGACAAGGTGACCATCGCAGAGATCGCCATCCCGGGGACCGACATCTCCATTCCCCTCACAATCGAGCTCAGAGGCCTCGTGGCAGGTGATGGCTCATGAGAAGGATCGCAGGATGGCCCGCCAGGCGTGTTCGGCTCGGTGCAAGCGGGCAGATGACGGTGGAGGCCGCAATGAGCATCCCGCTGCTCCTCGTCTCTGCCTACGTCGTGGCGAACCTGATGCTCTTCGTGGAGGCCTGCGGCGAGTTCGACCGCATCGCGCTCGATGCGGTGGTGAGCCAAGGGGTGTCCCCATCCGGCGAGCTCACCGAGGATGCCGCTTGCGCGCAGGTCAGGTCCTGTATCGAGGACGCGATGGGCCATGGCGCTACGTGCTCGGTGGACGTGAGCGCGAAGGAGGAGTCCCACGGTTGGGCGGAGGGGGCATCGTTCTCGCTCTTTCCCGGCCTCACCCGCTACGAATGCACGCTCTCGTATCGGCCTTGGCCGGGCTCCTTCTCCATCGCGGGCGTCAGCTTCTCGCCGCCCGCGCTGCTCACCCACACGCGGAGCCTCGTCGTAGACAGATACCGAGCAGGGGTGGTGGCCTAGATGGGGACGTGCATGGTCATGTTCGGAGCCCGGCCGGAGGAACGGATCGAGGCCCGGGTGCTTGCCGGAGCCCTCGAGAGGCTCAAGGGCCTGCTCGCCTTGGATGGGGGATGCGGCGCGGTGCTGCTGGAGCGATGCGGCTCGATCCACACGTTCGGGATGCGCTTCGCGATAGACGTGGCCCTCGTCTCCCGCGAAGGGGAGGTCGTCCGGTCGGAGCGCTGCGTGGGTCCGGGGCGAATCGTGAAGAACCGCCGGGCGAGATGGGTGCTCGAGCGGCCGGCTTCGAGCGCCCCATGGCCGGCAGCGGGGATGCGGGTGGAGAGGTCGGATGCGGAAGGCACGGCAGCTGGTGCCATCGGACGATGACGGAGGGGGAGAGACCATGGCGGATATGGCTGGCGGGGCAGGGGACGGCCGCGGAGTGAGGGAACGGACGCGGACGAAGGTGTGCCCAAGGTGCGGGGCCCGTCTGTTCGAGGACATGAGCGTCTGCTACGAATGCCTCTACGACTTCGACAGGGTGCCGCAGCCGCTGGGGCTGCCGACGCTCGACGAGCCGGACGGGCCCTTGCTGGACGGCGTGACGGCGAGCGAGCCGGGCGCAGCCGACCGGGTCGGGACGAGGCCCTGGCCGCAGCCCGATGACGAGCTGCCTCCGGATGAGGCATGGCAAGAGGAGGTGCCGGACGAGGCGGATCTCCCCGAGGCGGGGGAGGAACCAGCCTGGGCAGAGCCCTGGGACGAGTTGCCTTCCTTCGACGAGGAGCCGAGTGAGCAGGCCTCATACGCGGAAGGCCAACGCGAGGCGGACGTCCGGAGGAGATGGCCTGCTGGCGCGAGCGCGGACGACACGCTCGTGGCCGAGACGCATGGCAGAAGGCAGCCTCCCATGCTGCTTGTCTGCGACGAGGGCGCCCTTGCCTGGGTCCCCCTTGCCCATGAGGGCGTCTGCGTGGGGAGGGCGGATGACAACGACGTGATAGTCACGGCGCCCACGGTGTCCCGGCGGCACCTGAGGATCTCGCCGCAGGGAGACAAGGTCCTGGTGGAGGACCTCGGCGCCAAGAACCATGCCCTGCTCGACGGGAAGCCGCTCGTCGGCGCGAGGGAGGTCGGCTCCGGGGCACGGATCGAGCTCGGGGGCGTCGAGCTCGTCATCGCCCGTCGCACGGGGAGGCGCTGACGTATGGCGTGAGCGAATCTGCCCGACTCCGTAGCACCCGAATAGCACCCGAATGGTACCCAAAAGAAAAGCAGGCCAACGGAATGTGCCGTTGGCCTGCGGAATCTCTGGTGGTTGGGGAGGGAATCGAACCCCCGACACGGGGATTTTCAGTCCCCTGCTCTACCGACTGAGCTACCCAACCGAGGAGGCAAAGCTTGTTCACTATATCAAATCGGATCCTTCTTGCAAGCATGAAGGGGGAAGTTCGTGTCCGCCAACCTCACTGCTGGGTGGGGTCGGTGACGCCAGGCCCGCTCGAGATGAGCCAGAGCCCGTTCTTCCTCTTGTAGTCGAAGAAGGTCATGTACTGCATCTTCTCGAGGTCCTGGTAGTAGTCGTAGCCGGGGTCGCCGGGGTTGGCGAAGTAGAAGCTGCCGTCCGTCTCGTATCCGATCACGTTGATCGCCGTGAGATGGTCGTGAAGCGCGAGGTTGGCCTTCTGGTAGTCCGTGAGGGGAGCGCCGATGGCGTCGAGCATGGCAGCGGCCAAGTAGTTCGTGGAGAGGTCCTGGTCGGAGTCGAGCGAGTCGGAGCCGGCCACGTCGTAGTTCGCCCAGATGAGGTACTTCGTGCTCCACAGCCGGAACGTGTGGGTCGCCTCGTCGCTGTCATTCATGAGCTTGTCGTTGAAGGTGTCGGGGAAGTAGGGCTGGTGGTCGCCGAAGAACACGACGATGGTGGGCTCGTCGGAGGCGCGGAGCTCGTCTAGCAGGTCGGCAAGCGCCTGGTCCGACTGGTTGATGAGCGAGAGGTACTCGTTCACCTCGAGGTTGTCCTCGTCGGAGAGCCCGTCGAAGGAGTAGTCGGTCATGAGGCTGCTGGGCAGCTTGCCGGTCTTGTAGCCGGAATGGTTCTGCATGGTCACGTCGAAGATGAACTGCGGCTGGTCGGAGGAGTTGATGATGTCGAGCGCGGTGTCGAACGTCGCATCGTCGGTCACGAAGTCGCGCAGGGTGGAGGAGTTCTTGCTCTCGAAGTAGTCGAGCGAGAGGAACTGGTCGAAGCCGAAGGTCGAGTAGACGGACTCTCGGTTCCAGTTGGTGGGGAGGTTGGGATGCATGGCCGTCGTCTGGTAGCCATACCCTTCCAGCTCCTGCACGAGGTTGGGCACGCCTTCCATGTTGTACACGGAGTAGGGGTAGACGCTCTGGCCGAAGTAGTTCATCGAGAGGCCGGTGAGGAACTCGAACTCGGTGTTGCAGGTGCCGCCGCCGTAGGCGGAGACGTAGAGCGTGCCCTGCATGAGCGCGTCGTCGATGGAGTTGAAGTTCTTCGGTCCCTCATAGCCCACGCCGAGCCCGTCGTAGATCGACAGGTCGGAGAAGGTCTCGTCCATGATCACGATGATGTTGGGCTTGGTCTCTTCGAACTGCTGCTCGGCTGCCTGCCGCGCCCCCGAGCTGCCGCGGCCCTCGTCGTACTCGGCCGCGTACTTCTTCACGAGCTCCTCGGCGCCTTCCTTCGTGTAGCCGTCCGGCACCTCGATGATCGCGTTCTGGACGCCGGTGGCGAATGCCGTGATGAAGCCGTCCTCCTGGTAGTCGTAGAGCGGGCACCAGGCGCGGACGATGATGCCGAGGTCATCGGTGAAGCGCACCTGCGTGTAGCCGAGCACGAGCGCGGCGACGCAGCCGACGGCGACAGCGAGGTTCACCGCGATCCGGCTCCTCTTGCCGCCGTTGCCCCACTCCTCGCAGCAGGACGTGACCCACCCGACGGCGATCACGCAGGCGAGCCCCAGCAGAAGCGAGCCGGAGATCGAGTACACGTAGCCGCCGCTCACGGCCGCGGCCGTGCCGAGCGCGAGCAGGTCGCTGGGGAGCACGGGCATCTGCTTGAAGAGCACCACGAAGTACTCCACGGTGCCTATCGCGAAGAAGAGCGCGGCCGCGATGGTGAGGGGAAGCCGGCGTCGCTGTCCCACGAACCAGAACACGAGGACCACGGCGGTTATTGTGCCGAACTCGATGACGAACGGAGCAGGCCTGGTGAAGATGACCCAGAGCTGGTCGTTCGTGGGGACCTCGAGGGCAAGCCAGCAGAGCACGACGCTCATGGCCACAGCCTGGGCATGCGCCTTGGCGGGCGACACCTTGGCGAAGTGGGCGCGCAGCCGCTCGCGCGCGCGGTCGCTTCTGGCGTATATGCACTCCACCACGACGAAGATTGCGTAGTAGAGGGGCCCGTACTCGCTGCTCACGATGAGCCCGAGCGGCAGGAAGACGAGCGTCATCGCCGTGAGGGCGATGAGCGCCCAGAGCCTGCGGACGCGCCCCTTGCGCCTCATGCCGCTCTCGTCGTGCAGGTGGAGGATGCGCACCCCGGATAGGTCGATGCGGCCGAGCTCGTGGGCGAGCAGGACCGCGAGGTAGGCGATGCATGCCACGCCGCATGCGAGCATCGTCAGCTTTGCTGTCATTGAGCTCATGGGATGGGGATGTCCTTCCAGCTTGTGAGATAGATGTCCGCCACGGCCTCCTTGGCGCGACGGGCGCTCTCCGTGTCGTTCGCGTTCACGGCGCAGGTCGCCATGCCGCACGAGCGCGCGCTCGAGAGGCCCCGGGCGATGTCGTCGAACACGATGCAGCCCGTGGGCTCGACGCCTACGCGTCCGGCCGCCGTAAGGTAGATGTCGGGCTTGTCCTTGGGGACGGGGACCATGTCGCCGAAGACCATCGCGTCCAGGACGCCGTCCAGCCCGGAGCCCTCGATCGTGCTCGCGAGCACCTCCGAGGAGTTCGTGGTGGCAAGCGCGCAGCGCACGCCGGCGTCGTGGATGCGTTGCAGGTAGGCGAGCGCGCCCTCGCGCAGGGGCACCCCTTCGTCGTAGAGCCGCCGCCCGTCATCGTTCCACTCGCGGCAAATGTCCTCGACACGCTCGTCAAGCCCGAATCTGCTGATCACGTATTCGGCGCAGCCCTCGAAGCTGAGCGGCGCCAGCGCCTCGTCGAGGCCGGCCGGGTAGGGCATGCCGCGACGCTCGAAGAAGAGGTGGTCGACCTTCTGCCAGATGCCCGACGTCATGGCGAGGGTGTCGTCGAAGTCGAAGATGGCAGCCTCGTAGGGGAGGGGCCAGAGGCTCGATGCGCCAAGCGTCGACCTCGTCCTTGCCTCGTCTCCCATCCGGCCTCCTCGCATGCATCGGGCGCGGCGGGTGACGTCGCGCAAGCAGCCTTTGATTATATGGAACGCCGATATACTCGAAGCCGTTCGCACGGCCAGGCGCCGCGGCAACCCACAGAGACTTCAGACTTGCCGGCGCCCGGCGGCAAGGTGCAGCTCCCCATGCGCCGCGGGCAGCGGCACACAGGCACGAGAGAGGCAGGGCACATGGCAGACGAGCAGCTCAAGCGCGAGATCGACGCTTACGTGGACGAGGTGTGGGAGGACGTCGTCGCAG
>CADBMC010000120.1 GCA_902795635.1 uncultured Coriobacteriaceae bacterium
CACGGCCGAGAGCCTGGCCGCGAGCGACTGGGCGAGCCATGCGGGCATGGGCATGAGCGCGGGCGTCTCGCTCGTGGCGTAACCGAACATCATGCCCTGGTCGCCCGCGCCGATGAGGTCGATCGGGTCGGAGGTGTGGCCGAGTTGGACGTCGAGCGACTCGTCGACGCCCTGGGCGATGTCGGGGCTCTGCTCGTGGATCAGGTTGAGGACGCCGCAGGTGTCGCAGTCGAAGCCGTACTTCGCGCGGTCGTAGCCGATGGAGCGCAGCGTCTCGCGCACGATGTGCTGAACGTCCACGTAGGCCTGGGTGCGGATCTCGCCGGCCACGATGATGGTGCCGGTGGTGGCGAAGGTCTCGCAGGCGCAGCGCACGTCCTTGAGCGAGGCGGGCATGCCGTTCGGCGCGACGTAGCCCTCGCTCTCGAGCTTGGCCTCCTTCGCCAAGATGGCGTCGAGGATAGAATCGGAGATCAGGTCGCAGATCTTGTCGGGGTGTCCCTCGGTAACGCTCTCCGAGGTGAAGAGGTAGTTCCTTTCGTGGCGACTTGCCATCTGGCGTCCTTCCTGCGCGTTAGCGCCGACTGGGGGACAAGAGAAAGGCCCCCTCCTGCCTTGCAGAGGGAGCCTCGCTGTGCGCTGTCGTTCCCTCGTCTTCCAGGCCTTTCGGCCTGCCGAGATTTGGCACCATGGCATTGCCTGCCGGTTGCCGGAGCGTCATAGGGCTCGGTCCCTCGACTCTTTGCGCCCTATCGGGCGCCTCGTGACGAGCATCTGTAAGCTACCCCATAACAGGCAGATTGGCAATGGTTTTTTGACTTCGTTCAAAAAACGAATTCGCAGGCAGATCGGCGAATGGGGAGCCGTCGGGCCGACCCTCGCCGATGCGTTGGCCCTGCCTTATGCCTCGGCCTTATGCCCGCGCCTTGATGCCGTCGCACACGAACGCCATGAGGGAGTCCGCGACGCTCTGGCCGTCCGCGTCGTCGGGGTCGCCGGAGCGGAGCGCGCTCTGCGCGACGGAACCAGCCACGCAGGCCCCGAGGATCGCGGGGGCGAGCAGCGCGGAGTCGATGCCATGGCGGACGAACCCCTCTGCCTTGCCGCGCTCGAGCTGCACCTCGACGAGGCGCGTGATGCGGACGATCTCCTCGTCTATCGTCGTGCCGGTGCGCGCGTGGCCTGGGGCGAACACGCTTCCCAGCGCGCCGACCGTGACCTCGCCGTCCCGGACGCTCTCCGAGAAGAGCAGGCAGATGGAGTAGAGCACCTCGTAGGCGCTCGAGGAGGAGTTGATGATCTCCTCCACCTTCTCGAGGAGGTCCTCCATCTCGTTGGCCACCACCTCGGTGATGATGTCGTCGCGGTCGGTGAAGTAGTAGTAGAGCGCGCTCTTCGACATGTTGCAGCGCTCGGAGACCTCTGCCATCTGGAACTCGCCGTTGCCGCGCTCGACCATGAGCTCGTGGGCTGCCTCCAGGATGCGCTCGCGCGTGCGGGCGCTCTTGCGCGTCTTGGCCTCTCGGCGGCGCTCGACGCGCTGGCGTACGTTCTTCACCAGCACCGAGGCGTCCGTGAGGGCCTTGTCGGCCACGGCGTCGGCGTCGACGACCTTCATGTTGTCTGGTAGCGCTGCCATCGTCTCTCCCGCAAAGGCCAAGGCTCATGAGGCGCGCGTTTTTGACGCGTGCTCAAAATCGACTTTACCCTATCACGCGCAGGTCGGCGGACGCGCCACTTTCCATTTGATAGGCAAACGCAAGGCACGGAGGCGCGAACAGGCATGCGGAGGGCGCGGGCAGGACGCAGGCAGCCGCGGACAGGCGGGCGGCCTCGGCGTCTATACTGTGGGGTCGGCGCGCACGCGGCATGCGGGGCACGCCGACACGTTGCCGAACCCCACCCGAGGAGCATCCATGAGCGAGACCCAGACCGTGCGCGTGCGATTCGCGCCCTCCCCCACCGGCAAGCTGCACGTGGGAGGAGCCCGCACCGCAATCTTCAACTGGGCGTTCGCGCGCGCCAACCACGGCACCTTCATCCTGCGCATCGACGACACCGACCCCACGCGCTCCACCGAGGAGAACACGCAGGTCATCCTCCGCGCGATGCGCTGGCTCGAGCTCGACTGGGACGAGGGCCCCGACGTGGGCGGCCCCTGCGGGCCCTATCGCCAGACCGACAGGCTCGCGCGCTACCGCGAGGCAGCCGAGCAGCTCGTGGCGGACGGCCGCGCGTACTACTGCTTCTGCACCCCCGAGCAGCTCGAGGCCGACCGCAAGGCGGCCGAGGAGCGCCACGACCCCTTCCAGGGCTACCAGCGCCGCTGCCGCGACATCGACCCCGCCGAGGCGCAGCGCCGCGTGGACGCCGGCGAGCCGCACACCATCCGCATCAAGGTCCCGCTGGACCGCGGCGACGTGGTGGTGGACGACGCCGTGCACGGCCGCGTCGTCTTCAACGCGCGCGAGCTGGACGACTTCATCATCTTCCGCTCCGACGGCACGCCCACCTACAACTTCGCGACCGTCGTGGACGACGCCGACATGGGCATCACGCACGTCATACGCGGAGAC
>CADBMC010000121.1 GCA_902795635.1 uncultured Coriobacteriaceae bacterium
GCCGCGCCAGCTGGCGGCGCTCGCGTTGGCAAGCGTCCGCAGGGCGCAGTCGTAGGCGGGGAACTCGTCCGGATATCCGCGGTAGAGCGGCATGATGCGCTCGGGGG
Source organism: uncultured Coriobacteriaceae bacterium (assembly GCA_902795635.1). Taxonomy (GTDB): domain Bacteria; phylum Actinomycetota; class Coriobacteriia; order Coriobacteriales; family Atopobiaceae; genus CADBMC01. Next base: position 108 of record CADBMC010000121.1, read on the forward strand.
TGATGCCTATGCCGAAGGCGCGGCAGGTGCCGTCGCGATAGAGCGTCTTGGGCGCCACGACCCCCACGCCGCTCGCCTCGGAAAGCCCCACGAGCTGCGAGACGGGCTGCGCGGAGAGGAACGTGCACGAGTCGTCCATGAAAACCACGTACTTGCCCGTGGCCTGACTTGCGCCCTGGTTGAGGCACGGCAGCACTGCAGGCGAGCAGGCCTCCACGACACGCACGTCGAAGCCTGCCTTCGCGTCCCGCGTCGCCTCGGCAAGCGCCGCCTCGGCCTCCTCGGCCGTGCCCTTGGGAACCACGAACACGAGCTCGAGGCCCTCGTAGGACACCGTCTGCGCGAGCAGCCCCGCCCACACGGCAGGAGCCGTCCCCTTGGGCCGGCACCTCACCACGAGCGAGACGCGCGGGCCCGACGTGGCGGAGAACCAAGGCACGTACAGGCGCGGGATGGCGTCCGTGACGATTCGCGCGTCCATGCCGCGGCGCTCGTACTCGCGGGAGATGATCGAGCGCGTGGCCAGCTCGCTGTAGGGCTTCACGTGCGGGTTGAGCGCGGTGGAGGTGCCCGAGATGCGCCAGTGGTAGAGGATGCGCGGCACGTGGCGCACCGCCCGGGCCTCGCGCACCGCATGGGAGAGCATGGCGAAGTCCTGCGCCCCGTCCACGAGGCTGTCCAGGCCGGGCATGCCCAGGAGGATCTCTCGGCGCACGGTGAGCATGTGGATGGCGTAGTTCTTGCAGAGCAGCAGCTCCGGCGCGAAGTCGGGCTTGAAGCGCGGGCACTTGTGGGCGAAGCCGCGCTCCCCTCCCTCCACGAGGTCCTCGTCGCAGTACAGCACGTCGGTCTCGGGCCTCTCGGCCACCGCCTCGGCATAGCGGAACAGCAGGTCGGGCTCGATGAGGTCGTCGTGGTCCAGGAAGCCCACGAAGTCGCCGGTGGCGGCCTCGATGCCGCGCTTGGTGTTCTCGGAGATGCCGTGGTTGGCGTCGAGCGTGACCACGCGGACGCGAGGGTCCTGGTCCGCGTAGGCGGCGACGCCCGCGGAGAGCTCCTCGATCTCGGGCGAAGCGTTAACCAGCACGAGCTCGAAGCGCGGATAGGTCTGCGCGAGGACCGAGTCGGCCATGTTGGCCAGGTAGTCGGCCGGGGTCTTGTAGAGCGGCACCACGATCGAGAAGACGGGGCCCTCCGAGCGCCTGGCAGCCGCGCGCTGGCGCTCGAGCTCCTCCTGCGTGGCCTTGTGGGCCTCGAACCATGCGCCGAAGCCCTCGTCGGCCCAGGCGTCCACGGGGAACGGACGCGGCCCTTGCTTGCCAAGAGCACCGCGCGCCGCCCAAGCGGCCCTCGATGCAAGAGAGCGAATCGACATGCGAACAGTCCCTTCTCCCGGCTCCGCGACCGATTCCCCAGGCACGCTGCACGCGGCCCATGGGCATGCGACGCTCGGCAATGCGTCCCGCCTATCCTACCAGCACGCCGTCGCCATCCTCGGGGCCGGCGGCATCCGCCACGACGTCCCCACGCGAGCCCTCGCCGCCGCGCGCATGCTCGCCCACCTCGAGCACCTCGCCCGGGTGGGGCACGCCGCGCGGGGTGGAGCCCACGATGTCCGCGAGCTCCTCCACGGTCGCCTCGAAGCGGTCGCCCTTCAGCGCGTGCTCCCACACGACGAGCACCTTCCAGCCGTCCGCCACGAGCAGCTCCTGCTCCCGGGCGTCGCGCTCGCGGTTGCGGGCGAACTTCGCGTCCCAGTACTCGACGTTGGACTTGGGCCGCGGCAGGTCACAGTACGGGCAGCGGTGCCAGAAGCACCCGTTCACGAAGATGGCCACCTTGCGGCCCGGATAGCACACGTCGGGATGGCCGGGCGCCTTCTTCCAGTGAAGCCGGTAGCCGGAAAGCCCCGCCTCCCGCAGGGCGGCGCGGACCTTGAGCTCGGGCTTGGTGTCCTTGCCCTTGTTGGCCTGCATCACATGGCGTGTGGCTTCCGTAGTCATGGGAAGCATCGTATCCCTTCGGGGCGGTTCGCGCCCCGCGGCACTCGTGCCCGACGCCGGCGCAGGCCCGCTGCGGCTATGATGCTAGGGACCGGGAGGAGGACGGATGGCAAACTACGAGTACACGCCGGGAAGCGGGCAGCCGCCCGTCATCGCCGGCACCACGCCCTCGGCGAACGTTCCCGCAGGCGGGCAGGGGCCCGTGGTGGAGGGTCCCTCGGCAAGCTCCGTTCCCACGACGTCGGGCCCAGGCATCTATGTGGTTGCCGCCCTCGCGCTCGCCTTCTGCATCTGGCTCGCCTGGGCGCTCTACGGGAGCGTCATCGAGCCCTACCTCATCGGCCCCTTGGTCGACGAGGCGACCTCCGAGCTCGAGTCCGAGCTGGGCGAAGGGGGCGTTCCCGCGCCGGGCTCCTTCGACGGCTCCTACGACACCGGATACGCCACCTAACCCACCGAGCGGCCCCATGCGCGGCCAACCCAGGCGCGCAGGCCATCCGCATGCCCCTTACGAGCGGCTCGTGCAAGGCACGGGCAGAAGACCAGGAGGCCCCATGAGCAAGGCAGACGACATCTTCATCGCCATGTGCGACGACATCATCGAGAACGGCACCACGACCGAGGGGCAGAAGGTGCGCCCCCACTGGCCCGACGGGACGCCCGCCTACACCATAAAGAGGTTCGGCGTATGCAACCGGTACGACCTGCGCGAGGAGTTCCCCGCGCTCACCCTGCGCCGGACCGCCCTGAAGTCCGCGATGGACGAGGTGCTCTGGATCTACCAGCGCAAGTCCAACAACGTCCACGACCTCAAGAGCCACATCTGGGACGAGTGGGCGGACGAGACGGGCTCGATCGGCAAGGCCTACGGCTACCAGGTCGCGCAGAGGTCGCACTATCCGGAGGGCGACTTCGACCAGATGGACCGCGTGCTCTTCGACCTCTCGCACAACCCGTACTCGCGCAGGATCATGACGAACCTCTACACGTTCGCCGACCTCTCCGAGATGCACCTCTACCCCTGCGCATACAACGCGATCTACAACGTCACGCAAGGCCCCGGAGACGACCGCCCCACCCTCAACATGCTGCTCGTGCAGAGGAGCCAGGACGTGCTGGCCGCCAACAACTGGAACGTGTGCCAGTACGCGATCCTTCTCATGATGGTCGCGCAGGTGGAGGGCATGATCGCAGGCGAGCTCGTGCACATGATCGCCGACGCCCACATCTACGACCGCCACGTGGGCATCGTGCGCGAGCTCATCGGGCGGCCCACCTACCCCGCGCCCAAGGTGAGCCTGAACCCGGACGTCCACGACTTCTACGACTTCACGACCGATGACCTCATCGTCGAGGATTACCAGCATGGCCCGCAGGTGAGAGACATCCCCATCGCCATCTAGCGAAGGCACTCGAGCGAAAGGAGCCGCCATGAACGCGATAGTCGCCGTCTGCCAGGATTGGGGCATCGGCAACGAGGGCCGACTGCTCGTGCCCAACAAGGCCGACATGCGCTCGTTCGTGGCGCACACGACGGGCGGCACCGTGGTCATGGGCCGGGCGACGCTCGAGGGCTTCCCCCACGCCCGGCCGCTCAAGAACCGCAGGAACATCGTGCTGAGCTCTCGCGAGGGTTACGAGGTGGAGGGCGCCGAGGTTGCCCACGGCATCCCCGAGGCGCTGGCAGCCGTGGCAGGGGACGATCCGGAGCGCGTGTGGGTCATCGGCGGGGCACGCGTCTACGCCGAGCTCCTCCCCTACTGCGCTCGTGCCTACGTGACGAAGAACGCCTGCACGCTGCCGGC